>JBKJQD010000157.1:0-11461 GCA_046594125.1 Aestuariivirga sp. | reverse complement strand
TGCCCGGGCATCGCTTGGCCGGTATCTGGACTTCTACAACCAGCATCGTCCGCATTCGAGCCTTGACCGGAAGACGCCCGATGAGGCTTACTTCAATCATCCGCCGCAGATCGCCGCAGCATGAACTTCGCCGCGTTTTTGGAGTGCAACTCCAGTCGGGCTACGCCCTCCTTGCGTCGCACCTCAAAAACGCATCACACCGACAACGCAAACCCGGCAGGAGTCCACTTATCGATCAGGCGAAGCTGTTCAGACATACCCGGCCAGCTCTGATGGTCGTGAATCCACTAGGCGAGCGAGCGCCAGTCGGCGCCGTTTTTGTAACGCTCGGCGAACCACGGCACGACGATGCAGGCAGTGGCTCCCATGCAACCTTCGTCATCCAGCCGGTCCCAGATATGGGCGGCATAGTTCTTCTCGTTGCTGGCGCAGTTGAGCTTGTTCTGGTTGCCGAACTCATTGACCGCGCAGGACCGATAGGCGGAACGAATGGCGATACGACCGAAGCTGGCCTGAAGCGGTTCCAGCAACTCCTCGCAGAGCCGCGTTCCGGACTTGATTGCCAGATCGGGATCGTCCGGAATGTTCGGGATGCCGTAAAAGCTGGCGATTTCCGAATAGAGAAAATCGCGCATGTAGAAATTCGGCGACAGGCGAACCCGGCCCAGATCCTCCAGAGCCTTCATACTCGAAGCTTTCAGCAAGGCTGTCCTCCCCATGCCGCATTCACGACAACATAATAGACCCAAGAATGATTTCAAGAGGTCGCCAGCATTCCCCAATTTCCGTCATGCCAACTCAGGCTGGCATCCCGATTTGGCGTCGGGAAAGCGGGATTCCGGCCTTCGCCGGAATGACGAAATGGGGGGATCATTCCGCCCGAATGATGGTGATCAAGGCAGCGGGACTGCCACGGCACTTTTCCATTCGGGCGTGAAGCCCAGGACCTCGGCATCGTTTGGTACGTTGGGATTGAACAGCCGGGTCTGCCACAGGCTCGACTCGCGGGCTTCAGCTTTCGCCGCCAATTTCCGCACCCGGCAAAACATGCGATAACTCTGGGAATATTGTTCGAAATCCAGAACCACAACCTTGGCCTTGAGCAGTGTTGCCGCCACCTGCGAGGCCACGCCGAAGACCGCCGTCATCTCGCCCGCGAAGAGTTCCGGCTGCTGATAGAAATCACCGGCCATGTATTTGGTGCCCGCCTCGCGTGCCTTTTGTACCTCGTTGTTTTTCTGAACCTGGAAGCGGAAGAAGGCGGTGGACGGCTCCGGCTCTTCCGGAACAAGCAGGATCGCCATGGCCGGCAGGACTATTTGGCCCTTCCTGGTGCTCACCCGCGGCTGCATGGCGGGCATGGGCTGGCCGTCGTAGTCGCGCGCCGCGATTTGGCGGATTCGGCATTGCCAGCCGAAGAAGGCAAGCCGGAGCCGGTCATTACTGATCAGTCGCATATCGGGAGTGGTTTAACTCTTTACAGATTGGTTTGAAATTGGCCTAATGTGGTCAGAATTGGATTCCAGATGCAAGCGGAACCAACAGTATGGAGGAAACTTTCGCATGACTCGCGTCGCCGTCATCGGAGCAGGCCCGTCCGGCCTTGCAGCACTCAGAGCCTTCCAGTCCGCCGCCAAAAAAAAGGGCGAGATTCCCGAGGTCGTGTGCTTCGAGAAGCAGGATGACTGGGGCGGCTTGTGGAAATATACGTGGCGCACCGGACTCGATGAACATGGCGAACCGGTGCACTGCTCGATGTACCGCTATCTGTGGTCCAACGGGCCAAAGGAATGTCTGGAGTTCGCCGACTACACCTTCGAAGAGCATTTCGGCAAACCCATCCCCTCCTATCCGCCGCGCGAAGTGCTGTGGGATTACATCGTTGGCCGCGTCAAGAAGGCGGGGGTGCGCAAATGGATCCGCTTCAACACGCCGGTGCGCATGGTCGCCTGGGACAAGAAGAAAAAGAAATTCCTGATCACCTCCCATGACCGCGTCAAGGACATCATGAAGACCGAGGAGTTCGATTACGTCATTGCCGCCAACGGGCACTTTTCGACACCACACACGCCATTCTTCGATGGCCTCGACAAGTTCAATGGACGTGTGCTGCACGCCCATGATTTCCGTGACGCGCTGGAGTTCAAAGGCAAGAATGTCCTCATCGTGGGGCGCAGCTATTCGGCTGAGGACATCGGTTCGCAGTGCTGGAAGTACGGCGCCAAGTCGGTAACCACGACCTATCGTTCAAAGCCCATGGGCTTTAAATGGCCGGAGAATTTCGAGGAACGCCCCCTGCTGCAGAGGGTCGAAGGCAAGACTGCTTATTTCAAGGACGGCACCTCCAAGGACGTCGACGCGATCATCCTGTGCACCGGCTACCAGCACTATTTTCCGTTCCTGCCTGAGGATCTACGCCTGAAGACCACAAACCGCATGTGGCCTGCCAATCTCTACAAGGGTGTCGCCTGGCAGGATAACCCAAGGCTGTTCTACATCGGCATGCAGGACCAGTTCTACACTTTCAACATGTTCGATGCGCAAGCCTGGTACGTCCGCGACATCATCATGGGCCGCATCAAATTGCCGGCACCTGAGGCCATGAAAAAGGACTGGAAAAAGTGGCTGAAGCGCGAGGAAAAACTCGAGAACGCCGAGCAGATGATCTGGTTCCAGGGCGATTACGTGAAAGAGCTGATCGCGGCGACCGACTATCCATCGTTCGACATCGAAGGCGTCAACAAGACCTTCATGGTGTGGGAACACCACAAGATGGACAACATCATGGGCTTCCGCAATAATTCCCACAAATCGCTGATGACCGGCACCATGAGCCCCAAGCACCACACACCGTGGAAAGACGAGATGGACGACTCGATGGCGGCTTATCTGAAAAGCGGTTAAGATCGAAATGCTGCAATTCGGAGTCTGCCATGACGCATCATTTCCTGAGCAAGCTCACCGGGTCATTTGCCTTGCCCGCTGACGAGAACCCGACGGTGGCGATGGTCGAGGCCGCCTATCGCCATCACCAGCTCGATATCCGCTATATCAACTGCGAAGTGCCGCCCGAAAAACTGGGCGATGCGGTGAAGGGCGCCCGCGCCATGGGCTGGATCGGCTTCAACTGTTCGATCCCGCACAAGGTGGCGGTAATCGAGCATCTCGATGGTCTTGGCGAATCCGCCGCCGTCATGGGTGCCGTCAACTGCGCCGTGCTGCGCGATGGCAAGTTCATCGGCGAGAATACCGATGGCAAGGGCTTCTTGCAGTCGCTGCGCGGCGTCATCGATCCCGCCGGGAAAACCATCGTCATGTTTGGTGCTGGCGGGGCGGCACGCGCCATCGGCGTCGAACTGGCTTTTGCCGGGGCAAAGCGCATCGTCGTGGTCAACCGCACCGAGACGCGCGGCCGGGATCTGGTGGATCTGCTCAACAGCCGCACCAAAGTAAAGGCGGAATTCGTACTTTGGAGCAAAACTTATGCCATTCCAGCCGAAGCCGGCATCGTTGTGAATGCCACATCGATCGGCCTCTATCCCGATGTGAACGGCAGGCTCGATCTCGAAGTGAGCACCTTGCGGCCCGGCCTCGTGGTGGCCGACGTCATCACCAACCCGCCGCGCTCGCCGCTGATCCGCGATGCCGAGGCGCGCGGCTGTGTCGTGCTTGATGGTCTCGGCATGGTGGTCAATCAGGGCGTCATTGGCATCAAATACTGGACCGGTGTCGATGTCGATGCGGCGGTAATGCGCCGGACGCTGGAGGAGCTGTTTCCGGATTAGGAGCGCGGGCGCTTTTTTTCCGGATCGTAGTGGGCGAATTTCACCACGCGGGCGGGCAGCCGTTTTTGATGACCATCGAGTTTGCTGATTTCGACTTCGGTGCCGATGGCGCTGTTCAGCGCATCAAGGCGGGCCAGTGCTATGTTTTTGGCAAGCAGCGGCGAGCGCATGGCGCTGGTCACCACGCCAACCTGGGCGCGGCCGATGTGAACACCATCACCGTGGCCGACTGACTCGTTCGAGTCGATCTCGAGGCCGACGAGTTTGCGGCGCGGATGTGCCTGGCGTTCGATCAACGCAGCCTTGCCGATGAAGTCGTCGCTCTTGGTCTTCAGCGGCACGGTGAAGCCGATGCCGGCCTCGAAGGGATCGGTCTCCGACGTGAATTCATAATTGGCAAAGATCAACCCGGCCTCGATCCGCACCATGTCCAGGGCCTCAAGCCCCATGGGTTTGAGGCCGTATTTCTGTCCCGTCTCCCACACGGCATCGAAGACCGCGTTGGCGTCCTTCGGGTGGCAGAAGATTTCATAGCCCAATTCACCGGTATAGCCAGTGCGCGAGACGACGACGGGGGCGCCTTCGAAATGGCCGATGCGGGCGACGCAGAAGCGGAACCATTGCAGTTCGGCAAGTGCTGTCTGGGCAGGCGAGGTCCAGATGATGTCCTTCAGCAGGTCGCGGCTGTTTGGCCCCTGCACGGCGATGTTGTGCAACTGATCCGTCGATGACCTGACCCACGCCTTGTAGCCCATTTTGGCGGCCTGTTCGCGCAGCCATATGCCGCTGTAATCATCGCCGCCGATCCAGCGGAAATTGTTCTGGCCAAGGCGGAACAGCGTACCGTCATCGATCATGCCGCCGTTTTCGTAGCACATGGCGGTATAGACCACCTGTCCCACCGCCAGCTTGCGGATGTCGCGGGTCAGGCAATATTGCAGCAGCGCCTCGGCGTCGGGGCCGGTCACTTCGAACTTGCGCAGTGGTGACAGATCGAGCACCACGGCCTTCTCGCGGGCTGCCCAATATTCCTCGATGGCGCCGTCATTGTTGAAGCGCTGCGGCAGCCAATAGCCGCGATACTCGGTATAATTTCGCGTCAGTGCGGAGAAGCGCTCGTGGAAAGCTGTCTCCTTGGTTAGCTGGACATCGGCGTCGGGTGTCATGCGATAGGCCACCGCTCGTGAGAATTTTTCGGTTGAGGCATAGGTGCGGACGTGAATGTCGGAGGGCTCCCAGGCATTGGCGGCGTCAATGTCATCGGGACAGGACGACGACACGCAGACCAGATCGGTCAACGCCTTCATCAGCAAATAGTCGCCCGGTCTCGACCAGGGCTCGTCGAGGTAGAGCTGGTTATGGGCGTCGATATTGGTGTTGTAGAAGAAGTTCAGCGCCTCCCAGCCCTTGCGCGGCGCAATACCGTAGGGCCTGAGCACCTGGTTAAAGTTTTCCGTGCAATTGACGTGGCCCGGATAACCCATGTCGTCATAGTAGCGGCTGTTGCAAGCGGTGGCGAAGGCATCATGGCGCCCCACCGTATCGCGTACCACTTCGACCAGCGGCTCGAAATCGCGGCCGAAAATCTTCGACGGCAGGCCGGGTGTTGGATAGCTGCGGCCGGTCAGCGTGCGGGTGATCGTGGCGTCGAGGCCATTCTCGAGGCCCTTGTCAAGTTTGCGTGCCGAAAAACACTGAAAGTCAGAACACTGACGGCCAGCGACATCGATGACCTGAATATATTCCCCGGCCTTCACCACATAGGCCACGGCGGTGGCTGCGGCGATGCGGAATTCTTGGCGGGCATCGGCCAACGGCTCGGGCAGCGCCATGTCACCGGCCTTGAAGTGCTGGGGTGCTGCCCGGTGAATGACCAGCTCGATATCGGTTGCGGTGTCCTGGCGCGCGGCGTCCATCACGCCGCCTGGAGCCGAGACATTGAGCACCGCGTCGCGTTGCACGGTGAAGGTTTCCGTCTCGCCCGGGGCTCCGGCGCCAAAAACACGAATGACCGCATCTCCCGTCCGGCCACCGAGGATCGCCGCATCACCGCCTCCGGCCTTCAGGACGCAGGGCTGAAGGCCTTCCAAATCCCGGACCTCAAGGCGGTCGCCGGCCATGACCCGGACAGTGATCGACCCGCCACCCCTGACAAGGTAACGCTCAACACCGGGGGCAAGGGCGCGTAATCCCGGGCGCAGGATAGCGCTCGGGCGTGGGGTATTTGCCAGCGATGCCGGTCGCAGGAGCTCATTCATGGCGGGAGACTATGACGAATTCCGGCTGCTGACAAGCCGACGGCGAAAACCGGTTGAAATTGGTTCACGGCCCGGTTCTGGCTGTTTGCCACCACCCGCCAGATCAATCGCAACCACTTGCCGCCCAATACGGACCACTTGACGGCTGATTGGTATAGCCGCACTATCCCGCCCGCCTTGGGGAAAGGCTGAAGAGGGGAACACCGCATGCTGAAGCCCGGATGTCATTCCGGTTTTGCGTGGCTGGGTGGGGCAGGGCAAAGGCCGCAAAAGACGGCGAACTGCTCCCTCGAATCAATTGCACAATGCAATCTTCGGAGGAAACAACAATGTCGAACCAACAGGGCTCGGGCGAACTCGTCCGGGCATTAGACTGGAGAGGCGCCTTCTGGGTGGCGGCAGGCGTGCCACCGCTGGTGCTGTTCTCGATCGGCGGCATCGCCGGAACCACTGGCAAGCTGGCCTTCCTGGTGTGGATCATCTCGATGACCATGGGCTTCCTGCAGTCCTTCACCTACGCGGAAATCGCCGGCATGTTCGGCAACAAGTCGGGCGGAGCCTCCGTATACGGAGCAACGGCCTGGCTGCGCTATTCGAAATTCATCGCGCCGCTGTCGGTGTGGTGCAACTGGTTTGCCTGGTCGCCGGTGCTGTCGCTCGGCTGCTCGATTGCCGCGCTCTACATTCTCAACATGATTGCGCCGATCCCCGCCGCTGAGTCAGCGGCGGTCATGGATTGGGTGACGGCAAATGCCGCGACCGTTGCCGCCGATTCACCGCGCGTGCTGGAGTGGCTTGCCAATGCCGTCAATAGCGGAAAGACGGCGCCAGACGCCATTCAAGCGCTCCTGACGCAGGACGCGATTGCCGCACTCACACCGGCCATCCAGTCCTTCAATCTTTTGAAGTTCGACATTCCGTATCTCGCCACGGTCAACATCAACAGCTCGTTCTTTGTCGGCGCCATCCTGATGCTGATCATCTTCGCCATCCAGCATCGCGGAATTGCCAGCACGGCGAGCGCGCAAAAGTGGCTCGCGGTTATCGTGCTGGTGCCGCTGCTGATCGTCGGTGTCCTGCCGATCCTGATGGGCAAAATCGATGCCGCCAATGTCACGGGCCTGGTGCCGCCCACAGCGCTCTATTCAGGCGTCGATGGCACCTGGTCGCTCGGTGGCTGGACACTTTTTCTTGGGGGCCTCTACATCGCGGCCTGGTCGACATACGGCTTCGAAACCGCCGTGTGCTACACCCGTGAGCTGCGCAATCCCAAAACCGATACGTTCAAGGCCATCTTCTACTCGGGGCTTTTGTGCTGTCTTTTCTTCTTCCTGGTGCCGTTCACCTTCCAGGGTGTGCTTGGCCAGGCGGGGATGCTCTCGAACGGTGTCGTCTATGGCTATGGCGTCGGTGAAGCGCTGGCGGGCATGGTGGGCGGCGGTGCCGTCGTCACGCAGATTCTCGTCATCCTGATGATTCTTGCCCTGTTCCTGGCGATCATGACGGCAATGGCCGGGTCATCCCGAACCCTCTATCAGGGTTCAAGGGACGGCTGGCTGCCGCGGTACCTGTCGCATGTCAACGAGAATGGCGCGCCGACACGCGCCATGTGGACGGACTTTGCTTTCAACCTGTTCCTCCTTGCTTTGGCGACCGATGCCACCGGCTACTTCTTCGTGCTGGCGGTTTCCAATGTGGGTTACATCATCTTCAATTTCTTGAATCTCAATGCCGGCTGGATCCATCGCGTGGACTCAGGCCATATCGAGCGTCCATGGAAAGCCCCCTCCTGGCTCATCGGCCTCAATACCATCCTCGCATTCGTGAACGCGCTGTTCCTTGGTGCGGGTGCCAAGGTCTGGGGTTACTCCAACGCGCTTTGGGTCGGACTTATCTTCGCGGCGCTGATCCTTCCAGTGTTTTACTTCCGTCACTACGTCCAGGACGGCGGCAAGTTCCCGAAGGGTGCCATGGAGGAACTGGGCCTCAAGGAAGGCGACATGGGCGAGCGCAAGGCCGGTATGCTGCCCTACGTCACACTGGCGGCGGGTGCTGCCGTCGTGTTGTGGGCCAACTGGTTCTTCCAGCTCCCGGTTTGACGGGAACGCAGCTTATATGAACCGGCGGGCGCAATCCCGCCGGTTTTTTGTTGCCTAGCCGATGACCGGTGTCGACAGCAGCCAGCAATGCCACCAGCAGCACCGAGGCCGCGAGCACCACCCAGCACATAGAGAGCGGTGGGCAGCAGCATGATCTGGCCACGCTCGCTGGTATGGGCCGCCGCCGGAGCCACCAGCGCCAAGGGCCATGCGAACGTCACAATCAATCACGGCTTCCGCATGAACCCCCACGCCCTTCCCTTGACTTGCGCAAATCTTCCTCCCCATAGTGCCGGTCAACAAGAGACCAAAGAGCCACACAATTGTCAGCAAGGAGGACGTCATGGGCCAGCTTAATCGTAACATCTTCTCTCCGGCGATCATCAGCCGCCGCACGCTCTTGAAAGTGGCGGGGGCTGGCGTGGCAAGCAGCCTCATCCCGCCAGCACTGGCCGATATGGCACCGATCAAGATTGGCCTGCAGGCCCATCTCACCGGCATCGGCGCCAGCTATGGCCACTGGTATCAGAAGGTCAGCGAATCGGCGGTGAAGTCGATCAACGACGCGGGCGGCATGGCCGGGCGCCCGATCGAACTGATCGTCGAGGACGACGCCACCGACCCCAAGCGCGGCTCGGAAATCATCGAGAAGTTCGCCAGCCAGCACAAGGTGGATTTCGTGTTCGGGCCGCTGTTCAGCCACGTCGTTGCGGCCACCGCACCACGCGCCGGGGAATTGAAGATGCCGCTGTTCGTGGTCAGCGAAACCACCGACGTCGCGGCGGGCAGCTTCAACCGCTACACATTCCAGACCGGCATCACCGATGTGCGCGCCCAGATCACCGCCATCGCGCCATGGCTGGTCAATAACGCCGGCAAGAAAGTCACGATGATCATTCCTGACTATGTGTTCGGCTATCAGCATCGCGACATCTTCACCGAAGTCTCGGCCAAGCACGGCGGCAGCGTCAACGCGGTGGTGGCGATTTCGCCGGCTGAATCGAGCTTCGCCAAGTATTTCTCGCAAATCCCGGCTGAAACGGAAGCCATCTACCATGTCATGGTGGGGCCGGGCGTTCTGACCTTCGTGCGCGAGCTGGGCGAATATTTCGGCGGCAAGGGGCCGAAGCTCTTTGGCTTCATCGATAGTCTCGAGGCCGTTGATATCGCCTCGCCCGGACTTGAGTTCCTCGAGGGTTCGCATATCTGGGAGGCCTTCCCGCGCTATGCGGCTGGCCTCAACACGGAGTTCGCCGCCAACTACCGCAAGACCATCGGGCTTGACGACAATGGTGCCGACGCCGCCAACCCGAAGGACATCGCCACTTCATCACATATGTTCGGCTGCTGGGAATCGCTGCACACCATCAAGGCCGGCGTCGAGGCGTCGGGCTACAAGGACGGCAACGACAAGGCGAAGTTCATCGAGGCGGTGGAAGCCATGACCAGCCTCGACGAGAGCAACGCCTATCCGCAAGGCAGCAAGACCTTCATCGGCAAGACCCACCAGAGCTTCGGCCGGCAGTTCATTTCCAGGGTCGAAGGCGGCAAACTGAATGTCGTGCACACCACGGCCATTGAGGACGGTCTCTACGACGCGGCGGCCGATTACACCAAGCAAGCACTCTGACCTCGTCCCAGATCCTTCTGGCGCTGCTTGAAGGCGTGGTTGGCGCGTCGGTGCTGGCGGTCACGGCACTCGGCCTGTCGTTGACCTTTGGTGTGATGCGGGTCATCAACATTGCCCATGGCGAATTCGTCATGCTGGGGGCGGTGCTGGCCTATGAAGTCACCAATCTGCTTGGCGGCGGGCCGCTGTGGAGCTTTCTTGCGGCCCTCATCGTAGCACCAGCCGCTGTAGGGCTTTTGGCCGCCGCTGCCGACTATGTGGTGCTGCGCCGGGTGAACCATGATCCGGAGCGCACCATCGTCGCCACCATGGGCCTGCTGTTCATCGCGCAACAGGCGGCACTCATGACGTTTGGGCCGGACGCCCGGCCGGTGGAGCCGCCAATTTATTTCCGGGTCCAATTCCCGTGGTTTGGTTACTCCGGATACAAGCTGATCGTCGTCGTGGCGTCGGTCCTACTCGTTTCCGGCACCATGTTCTTCCTGTCACGGAGCAAGCTCGGGCTTTACATGCGCGCCACGCAAATGGACAGCGAGATCGCCCAGGCCTTTGGCGTACCGGCACTGCGCATCTATACGCTGGTCTTCGGACTGGGTGCGGCACTCGCCGCCTTCGCGGGCGTCCTCATCGTGCCGATCCGCCAGGCGCATCATCTGATGGGCGGCGATCCCCTGCTGCTGTCGTTCACCGTGGTGATCCTTGGCGGTCTTGGCAATCTGCGTGGCACGATCATGGCAGCGGCGGTCATCGGACTTGGCGAAGGCATGATCGCCGTGCTGTTCTCACCAACACTTTCGAAGATCATCGCAACATTGCTGGTGGCGCTGGTTCTGGTGGTGAAGCCGGGTGGCCTCACCGCGAAAGGGACGGCGTGAAAGCGCTGGCGCTGCATGGCGGAATTGTTGCGGCACTTTTCCTGCTGCAATTCGTGCTGCCGGACTATCACCACGCCAACATGGCGCGCATCATGGTCTATGCGCTGCTGGCCATCGGCTACAATGTCCTCTACGGCTATACCGGGCTGATGAGCCTCGGGCATGCGATGTTCTTCGCGGCGGGCGCCTATGGTGCCGGAATTGCGGTTTATTGGTTTGGAATCGCCCCGCTCTCGGCCTTCTTCATCGGTTGTGCGGCGGGGTTTTTCGTGTCGCTTCTCGCCGGGCTGATCCTCTTGCGGACGAGTGGCGTTGCTTTTCTGATCGTCTCGCTGATGCTGGCGCAAGCTGCTTATCTCTCGGCTTTGTATTTCAACACCATAACACTCGGCGATCAGGGCATGGTGCTCAGCAACATCGCGCCCTTGAAGTTTCCCGGGCTTGCACTTCAGCTCAGCGATCCGGCGGTGAAGTACAATTGCGCCTGGGCTGTCTTCACCATCACCCTGTTCGCGTCCTACTGGCTGGTGCGCTCACCCATCGGGCGGGTGCTGATCGCCATCCGCGAGAACGAGCCGCGCACGCGCATGCTGGGGTACAATACCTATCTTTACCGCTACCTCGCCATGGTGTTTTCGGGAACTGTCGCGGGCGTTGCGGGCAGTCTTTACTGTCTGCTGTTCTCCTATGCCGGAGCTTCCTTTGCCTCATTGCAGTATTCGACTTATCCCCTGTTGTGGACGCTGCTTGGCGGGGCGGGCACCATCGCTGGTCCGCTGATCGGCACCGCCCTGATGTTCTACCTTGTCGACAT
>JBKJQD010000071.1:0-6351 GCA_046594125.1 Aestuariivirga sp. | reverse complement strand
GATCGCGGGACCTCCCTCGATCTTGAACGTGGGGTCCGCCGTCACGGTACCGATGCGGATCACGTCGATGCCTTGGACATGGGCCTGGGTGATGATCTTGGCGGCTTCCGGGGCCTTGCAGGTCAGCACGTAGCGCGCCTGGTCCTCGCCGAAGAGCTGTTCGTGGGTCAGGGGCGAGAGGCTGGCGCCGAGGTTGGAGGCCATGGCCATCTCGATCACCGCGAGGCTGAGGCCGCCGTCGGAAATGTCATGTACGGCAGAGACTTGGGCGTGATTGATGAGAGAGCGCACGAAGTCGCCGTGGCGCTTCTCGGCGGCCAGATCGACGGGCGGGGGCGCACCTTCCTCACGGCCGAGAACCTCGCGCAGGTAAATAGACTGGCCCAAATGTCCGCCATGGCCGCCAACCAGCAGGATGGCCTCATCCGCTGCCTTGAAGGCCAGCGTGGTCATCTTGCTCAGGTCGTTCAGCAAACCGATGCCGCCGATCGTCGGCGTCGGCAGGATGCCTTGGCCGTTGGTTTCGTTGTAAAGCGACACATTGCCCGACACGATGGGGAAATCCAGGGCCCGCGACGCCTCCGAGATGCCTTTGATGGCGAACACCAGTTGCCCCATGATCTCGGGCCGTTCAGGGTTGCCGAAATTGAGATTGTCGGTGATGGCGATGGGTGTGGCGCCAACCGCCGTCAGGTTGCGCCAGCATTCGGCCACCGCCTGCTTGGCCCCCTCGAAGGGATCGGCCTCGACGTAGCGCGGGGTCACGTCGGTTGATACCGCAATGGCTTTCTGGCCACGGATGCGGACCACACCGGCATCGCCACCGGGGATCTGCGCGGTGTTGGACTGGATCAGGTGGTCATATTGCTCCCAGACCCAACGCCTGGAACACATATCCGGCGGGCCAACGATCTTGAGGATCGCCGCCTTGAGATCGGCGGGGGCGAGGACGTTCTTCAACACCGGCAGCTTCTGCGGCTCGACCCAGGGCCGGTCATATTCCGGCGCCTCATCGCCCATCTGCTTGATCGGCAGGTCGGCCTTGACCTCGCCCTCATGCTTGATGACGAAGCGCAGCGTGTCGGTGGTATGGCCGATGATGGCGAAGTCCAGCCCCCACTTGTGGAAGATGGCTTCGGCTTCCTTCTCCTGCTCGGGGCGCAGCACCATGAGCATGCGTTCCTGGGACTCCGACAGCATCATCTCATAGGCGGTCATGCCGTCCTCGCGGCACGGCACCTTGTCGAGATCGAGTTCTATCCCCAGGTCGCCCTTGGCGCCCATTTCGACGGCGGACGAGGTGAGGCCTGCCGCCCCCATGTCCTGAATGGCGATGACCGCACCCGACGCCATCAGTTCGAGGCAGGCCTCAAGCAGGCACTTCTCTGTGAAGGGATCGCCGACCTGCACCGTCGGGCGTTTCTCATCGGCATCATCGGCGAACTCGGCGGACGCCATGGTGGCGCCATGGATGCCGTCACGGCCGGTCTTGGCGCCGAGATAGACGACGGGCAGGCCGACGCCCTTGGCCTTGGAATAAAAGATGGCGTCAGCCCGCGCCAGCCCCACCGCCATGGCATTGACCAGAATGTTGCCATTGTAGCGGGCGTGGAAATTCACCTCGCCGCCGATGGTCGGCACACCGAAGGAATTGCCATAGCCGCCGATGCCATGGACGACGCCCGCCACCAGATGGCGGGTCTTGGGATGTGACGGTTCGCCAAAGCGCAGCGCGTTCATGGCGGCGATGGGACGCGCACCCATGGTGAACACGTCACGCAGGATGCCGCCCATACCGGTTGCCGCCCCCTGGTAGGGCTCGATGAAGGAGGGATGGTTGTGGCTTTCCATCTTGAAGACGATGGCGTCGCCGTCGCCGATGTCGATGACGCCGGCATTCTCGCCGGGACCCTGGATGACCCGTGCCCCCGTGGTGGGCATGGTCTTCAGCCATTTCTTGGAAGACTTGTATGAACAATGCTCGTTCCACATGGCCGAGCAGATGCCGAGTTCGGTGAGGGTCGGTTCACGGCCCAGAAGCTTGACGAAACGCTGGTATTCGCCGGGCTTCAGGCCGTGGGCCTTGACGAGGTCGGGGGTGATGACAGTGGTGCTGTGGAGGGACATGGCGCAGGCGTTTAGCGCCTGCGCCGGGGATTCACAAATGCCTATTGCAGGGCGCGGCCGAAGCGGTCGGTGGTGACGTTGTAACTTGACTGGCCGCGGGTCATGTCCTGCTTCATCAGCAGGCGCTCGACGCGGTCATTCAGCGCCATGCGGGCACAATCCATGGCCTGGACTTCCTCAGCGGTTGGCTGGTTGCGGCGGTCGAAGAAAGACTTGAGCAAGGTTGGCATGGTGTTGATCCTGCGGCTGGTATTTCGGTTCGTCCGTTAAGGATTGGACAACCACATAAGGCCCGATTTCATGGCGTTAATCCATCCTTAACAGCGAAAAGGGTGAAGCGCCTGTTAAGCGCCGGGTGGATTGTTGAAATGGTTTTATCTCAATTATCATAGACGATGTAACTCGCGCCGTAGAGGACGGGACGGACGGCGTCACGCCGCAGTCGGGGTCAGGCGTTTGACGTTCAGTTTTTCGGCGTGCAACCGCGCCTGGGCCAGGTCATAGGCCATCTGCATGCGGAGCCAGTGATCCGCGGTTCCGCCAATTCCTCGTTCGAGACGCAAGGCCATTTCGGGCGTGATGCTGCTGCGTCCAGTGATCACATTGTGTAGCTGCTGACGGGTTGTGCCCAATCCAGCCGCCGCCGCTGCGGTCGAAAGCCCAAGCGCCTCAAGATCATCCTTGATCAGGCGGCCAGGATGGGCTGGATTTTTCATCGGCATGATGATGCTCCTTCAGTGATAATCGACAAAGTCCACATCGCGGCTGTTCCCTCCCTCAAAACGGAACATAATTCTCCAATTTGCCCGGACTGTTACGGCGTGAAAGCCCTTGAGATCGCCCTTCAACGCGTGCAAGCGCAATGTTGGGCGATCCACGGCACTCAATTCTGTTGCATGTTCAAGTACCGTAAGAATGTCGCGGATGCGTTCAATCATCTCAGCCGGCAGCTTGCTCGGATCATCTTCTTCGTAGAAGCGCTTCAATCCCTTATGGCGGAAGCTGACGATCACAGTCGTGTTGTGTAAAGCGTAAATTTACACTTGTCAATCACGCCGCCAGCAGGCTCTCGAACAGCGGGCGGCAGTCGGTTTTGCCGTGCAGGGGTTCGATCATGTTTTCGGGGTGCGGCATCATGCCGATGACGGTGCCGGCTTCATTGACGATGCCGGCGATGTCGTTCAGGGCGCCATTGGGGTTGGTGCCCTGCGCATAGCGGAACACCACCCCCAATGGCGCCCTGCGCATAGCGGAACACCACCCGGCCTTCGCCCTCAAGGCACTTCAGGGTTTCATCGTCGCAGATGTAGTTGCCTTCGCCATGGGCGACGGGGCAGGAGACGATGGCGCCCCTGGTCATGCGATTGGTGAAGAAGGTCCGGTTGTTCTCGATCTTCAGCTTCACTTCGCGGCAGACGAAGCGGAGCTGGGCATTTCGGACAAGGGCGCCGGGCAGGAGGCCCGCCTCGGTGATGATCTGGAAGCCGTTGCAGACGCCCAGAACCTTGAGTCCCTTCAATACCTTGGTGCGGATGTCTTCCATGATGGGCGAGCGCGCCGCGATCGCTCCACAGCGCAAATAGTCGCCATAGGAAAATCCGCCGGGCACGATGACCAGATCGACCTTCGGCAATTCGGTGTCGGTATGCCACACGGCCACCGGCTTCGCACCAGTGACCTTCTCAAGGGCCAGCATCATGTCAGTGTCGCGATTGATGCCGGGGAAAACGACGACGGCGGATTTCATGGATGTGCTGACCTGCGCGGAGTTGACGACGGGCTTGCAATAGCCGAGTCCGCGACATTTGAGTACCGGATTTTGCCGGTTTTGACGTCGCGCGGGACGCAGGTCCCATTACCAACATTTAATGGTGCCGTCAGCAGTTTGTAGAATTGGCGCGTGTAGAAGGTGCCCGTTGCGGATGAGTCTTCACAACCGAAGGCTTCTTTGGAACGGCAAGATCACCGTAATTTTTATCCCAGTTTCCACCAGGAGAATTGAATGCTTAGAGTCATGACGAAGTTCGCCGCGGGAGCATTGGCCCTCACCCTTGCCACGGCCCCTCTCTATGCGGCGACGACCATCAGTGTTACGCTGTGGGACAAGGGTACCAGCGCCGACATCGCAACCGACCGCGGCATCGGCATGATTGGCGACATGAGCAAGGCCACCATGGGCCTCAGGCTTTCCACCAAGACGGCAAAGGCCGGTGACGTCACCTTCAAGGTCGTCAATTCCTCGCAAGAAACCATCCATGAAATGGTGGTGTTCCCCTACAAGGACGGCGAGAAGATTCCGTTCAGCGAGAAGGACGCGAAGATCGATGAGGATATGGCAGGCCACCTTGGCGAGGTCGCCGAACTTGATCCGGCCAAGAAGGGCGCGGTCACACTGGACCTCAAGCCGGGCAAATATATCCTCACCTGCAACATTCCCGGCCACTACATGAACGGAATGTGGGCCATTTTCACGGTGAAATAGTCACAAAACCAGCCATTCCCGGAGGGTGGGCGGCGGTCCAATTCTGGACGAGTATCCGCGCTTCGGCGATCTGGCCCGGCGTCATCACGTCTTCGAGCAATTCGAGATTGCGGGCGGCGCGTTCATCGCCTGCCGCCCGCGACAGTGCATACCACATATGGGCGCGGGGATAGTTTTCCGGCGTACCGAGGCCGTCGTTGTAGAGGTTGCCGAGGTTGTTCTGGGCGCGCGCCAGTCCCTGTTCGGCGGCTTTCAGATACCAGGACATGGCGTTTTGGTAGTCTTGGCGGACGCCACGGCCATCGTCATACATCAGGCCGATGGCAAACTGGGCGTCGGCATAATCCTGGTCGGCCGCCGTGTGGAACCATGCCAGCGCCTTTGACTGATCGGCGGCGGTTCCCTGTCCGTGGCCAAACATGAAACCGGTAATGTATTGGGCTTCCGGGTCGCCTGCTTCGGCAAGGGGCAGGAGCTGGCGGAGTGCCGCGGGATATTCCTTGTTCTGATAGACAGCCTTGATCGCATCGACCTGGCCCGCCGAAGCGGGCAGTCCGGCACAGGCCAGCAGGAGTAGTGAAAACAGGAAGGAACGGGTCTTTGCCATGGCGGGACTTTCTACCGCCGCAAGGGCGGTGCAACAAAAGCCTCAAAGCCACTCAATCACTCCATCGGGCTGACAACAATAGGCCAGCAGGATTTATTTTTGGCAACGCCGCCGCCGTCTAACCAAGTTCGATATCGTAGTTCTCGATCACCGTATTGGCGATGAGCTTCTCGCACATGGCTTTGACCTGTTCCTTGGCCTTGGCCTTGTCGGTTTCGGTCAGATCGATCTCGAAATACTTGCCCTGTCGGACGTGGCCGACGCCATCGAAGCCGAGATGGCCGAGTGCTCCTTCGATGGCCTTGCCTTGCGGGTCGAGCACGCCGGTTTTCAGGGTTACCTTGATTTTGGCTTTCATCCGTGTCTCTCGTGACTGCCCTCAACCGCCGCTGCGCGGCACCCTCTCCCGCTGGCGGGAGAGGGGTCGTTTCAATTCAAATCCGTCTTGACCAGCTTGGGCTTGGAGCGTTCGGGTTTTTCGGTTTCGGGAATGATCCCCAGGCGCTTGGCCACTTCCTGATAGGCTTCGACGAGGCCGCCCATGTCGCGGCGGAAGCGGTCCTTGTCGAGCTTGTCGTTGGTCTTGATGTCCCAAAGGCGGCACGAGTCGGGCGAAATCTCATCCGCGACGACGATGCGCATGATGTCGTTTTCCCACAACCGGCCGGTTTCCATCTTGAAGTCGACCAGACGGATGCCGACGCCGAGGAAAAGCCCGGACAGGAAATCGTTGACGCGAATGGCGAGCGCCATGATGTCGTCGATCTCCTGGGGCGAAGCCCAGCCGAAGGCGGTGATGTGCTCTTCCGACACCATCGGGTCGCTGAGCTGCTCGTTCTTGTAATAGAACTCGATGATCGAGCGCGGCAATTGGGTGCCTTCCTCGATGCCGAGGCGCTGCGACAGCGATCCCGCCGCCACGTTCCGCACCACGACCTCCAGCGGCACGATCTCGACCTCGCGAATCAGCTGTTCGCGCATGTTGAGCCGGCGGATGAAATGGGTCGGCACCCCGATGTCGTTGAGGTGCTGGAACAGGTACTCCGAAATCCGGTTGTTGAGGACGCCCTTGCCCTCGATCACCTGGTGTTTCTTGGCATTGAACGCGGTCGCATCGTCCTTGAAGTGCTGGATC
>JBKJQD010000459.1:0-2614 GCA_046594125.1 Aestuariivirga sp. | reverse complement strand
GGTCGAAGGCCTTGGGCGCTCCCGACATTTCAAGGCCGATGTCGAAGCCCTCGCGCATGCCAATCTTGTGCATCACCGACTTGAGGTCTTCCTTCGACACGTTCACCGTTACCGCGTCGGTGACCTGGTTGCACAAGTCGAGGCGGTAGTCATTGATGTCGGTCACCACCACATGGCGGGCACCGACATGGCGGCAGACGGCCGCCGCCATGATACCGATTGGGCCTGCCCCGGTGATCAGCACGTCCTCGCCGACCAGATCGAAGGACAGCGCGGTGTGCACGGCATTGCCCAGCGGATCGAGAATGGCGCCGATCTCGTCGTCCACCTCTTCCGGCAGGTGGATGGCATTGAAGGCCGGGATCTTGAGGTATTCGGCGAAGGCCCCGGGAAGATTGACGCCGATGCCCTTGGTCTCGGGATCGAGATGAAAATGCCCGGCCCTGGCCATGCGGCTTTTCATGCCGATCAGATGGCCCTCGCCCGAGACGCGATCTCCCACTGCAACAGTGCGCACATGGGTGCCGATCTCGGTGACAACGCCGGCGAACTCGTGGCCCACCACCATGGGCACCGGAATGGTCTTCTGGGCCCACTCGTCCCATTTCCAGATATGCAGGTCGGTGCCGCAGATGCCGGTCTTGGCGACCTTGATCAGAATATCATCGGGGCCAATCCCCGGCACCGGCTCGTCGCGCATGACGAGACCTTCCGAGCGTTCAGCCTTTACAAGTGCGCGCATGTAAACCTCCATGGTCGCGGGAGGTCTTACACCTATTCGGCGGCGAGTTTGAGGGGGGACAGGGGTGAAAAAGAGTCGCTTCTCGCCATCGCCCAGGACTGGTGCATGGGTTTGCTGCCGCCGGTCAGCAATTCGCCGGGCTGAAGGATGTGATACTGCTCGGCGAAGGTGACAACGCGGTCGGCGGCGGCACGGCGCATGAAATGGTGGGGGCTCAGGTCCTTGGGATGATCGAGGCCCGCCGCGGCGATGAGTTCGGCCAAAGCCCTGATGGTTTCGCGGTGGAAATTGGCGACGCGCTGGGCCTTGTCGGGCACCAAGATGGCGCGCTGGCGCAGCGGGTCCTGGGTGGTCACACCGGTCGGGCAACGTCCCGTATGGCATTGCTGGGCCTGGATGCAGCCCACCGCGAACATGAAGCCGCGCGCCGCGTTACACCAGTCGGCCCCCAAGGCCAGGGCCCTGGCCATGTCGAAACCGGTGGTGATCTTGCCGGAACAGCCAAGGGCGATATCGGCGCGGAGATTGGCGCCGGTCAGTGCTGAATGCACGAAAGCCAGACCATCGCGCAGCGGCATGCCGAGATGATCCATGAATTCCAGGGGTGCTGCACCAGTGCCGCCCTCCTTGCCGTCAACAACGATGAAATCCGGCATGATGCCGGTTTCGATGATCGCCTTGACGATGCTCAAAAACTCCCAGGGGTGCCCGACGCAGAGCTTGAACCCTGTCGGCTTGCCGCCCGACATGCGGCGCAGCTCGGCCACGAAGCGCATCAGTTCGAGCGGCGTCGAAAACGCCGAGTGCCCGGCGGGCGAGACACAGTCCTTGCCCATCTCGACGCCACGGATACGGGCGATCTCCTCGGTCACCTTGGCGGCGGGCAACACGCCGCCGTGGCCCGGCTTGGCGCCCTGGCTCAACTTCACTTCGATCATCTTGATCTGCGGATGCACGGCGGCTGCCGCGAATTTTTCCGCTGAGAACGTGCCATCGAGATTGCGGCAGCCGAAATAGCCCGAGGCAATTTCCCAGATGATGTCGCCGCCGGCTTCCTGGTGATAGGGGCTCAAGCCCCCCTCGCCTGTGTCATGGGCGAAGTTGCCGATCTTGGCGCCGCGGTTCAATGCCCGGATGGCATTGGCCGACAACGAACCAAAGCTCATCGCCGAGATATTGAAGATCGAGGCCGAATAGGGCTGGCCGCATTGCGGGCCGCCGATCATAACGCGGAACGCCTCCTTGGCGGGCGGCTTGGGCGCCAGCGAATGGTGCATCCATTCATAGTTGCTTTGATAAACATCGAGCGTCGTACCGAAGGGCCGCTTGTCGAGCGCTTTCTTGGCGCGCTGGTAGACGATGGCCCGCTTGTCGCGCGGGAACGGTGCCCCGTCATTGTCGGCCTCAAAGAAGTATTGACGCATTTCCGGGCGGATTTTTTCAAAGAAAAAGCGCAGGTGCGCCATGACCGGGTAATTGCGCAGGATGGCGTGGCGGGTCTGGGTGATATCGCGCAGGCCGATGGCAAAGATGATGGCCGACAGCGCGAGCGGCACAAAATCATAGCTGCGGGCAGCGGGCCAGAACAGGAACATCAGCAGCAGAATGACTGTCAGGGCGCCCGAAATCGTCAGGGCGGCATAGCGCGGCATCAGCAGGACATTGAGCAGGCCCATGGCGTTTCCCCTGTTTCACACCGCCCCTATTGGCTGGGGCTTGTGCCGGTCTGATTGCGGAGCCTACACAATCCCCAGCGCCCGGCCTACGACTGAGAAAGCAGCGATGGCGGCATCAATGTCGGCGGGCGAATGGGCCGCCGACATCTGGGTGCGGATGCGGGCCTTGCCCTTGGGCACGACGGGAAAGAAGAAG
>JBKJQD010000190.1:0-4602 GCA_046594125.1 Aestuariivirga sp. | reverse complement strand
TGCATTTCCTGCAACGACGCCTGCCTCTACCAGGTGGGCCAGGAAAAGGGCGTCCGCTGCATCCAGAATCCGGGTGCGGGACGCGAGCGCCTGGTCAACGAACGACTGCTGGCGCCGGTCACTTCACCCAAATCCATCGTCGTCGTGGGGGGCGGCCCGGCCGGGCTCAAACTTGCCGAAACCGCGGTCAGGCGCGGCCACAAGGTAACGCTTCTTGAGCGCGAGCGGGCTTTGGGCGGTCAGGTCCGCTTTGCCGAAAGGCAGCCCGAGCATGCCAATGTCGGCGAAGTCACCAGCTATCTCGAAATCGTCGCGGACGAATGCGGCGTCGACATCAGGCGGGGTCAGGCTGGAACGCCTGACAGCATCCACGAACTCAAGCCCGACATTGTCATCGTGGCGACGGGTTCCGAGCCCAATCTGCCTCGGGGTTCCAGTGCCGATGTCGTGGTGTCGCGCTCGCTCGGACGCCAGGTGCTGCCCGGCATCGAGGGTCTCGATCAGGATTTCGTGGTGTCCTGCGATGAAGTTCTGTCGGGCAAGGTAGAGCTTTCCGGCAAGGTCGTCGTCATCGACAACAATGGCCACTGGGAAGCGGCGGGCACCGCGGAATTCCTCGCCGACAATGGCTGCGAGGTCATCGTGCTGGCCGCTCATGCCGTCGGCAGCGAATTGGAGTCGGGCACCTGCACGCTGTTCTACCGGCGGGCAGCCATCAAGAACATCACGCTCCGCTCGGGAGTATCGCTGACCGGGATCGGCGATCACAGCGTCACCGTGGCGCCAATCATCAGCGGCAACGATGCCATCGGCTGGGCCAAGTACATTCTCATGCCGGGCGACGAGGAAGTGATCGAGGGCGTCGACTGGGTGGTGCCGGTGATCGGCCGCCGGTCGCGCGAGGACCTGTTTCTGGCGCTCAAGAAAGATCCGCGTTTCGCCGCCGTGCGGGTCGAGCGCGTGGGCGATTGCGTAGCCCCGCGCCTCATCGAAAGCAATATCGCCGAAGCCTTCCTGCTGGCACAAACCCTGTGACTGGAGATCGCTCATGAAACTTGCCTTTAACACCTGGGTCTATTCGAGTTTCCCCGTCTGGGTTCCAGCCTACCCGCTGGAGGAGGTGGTGCCCCGGCTGGCCGCGATCGGTTATGATGGCATTGAACTTGGGGCCGCGAGCCCTCATGCCTATCCCGATTACACCGGTCCCCAGCGCCGCCGCGAAATCCGCCGGTTGTTCGAACAGAACAGTATTGCACTGGTGTCGATGCTACCCGCACCCGGCGGCGGTGCGGGCTTCAACGTCGCTTCACCGATTGTCGAGGAGCGCGCCGCGGCCATCGATCAATACAAGAAGGTCGTCATCCTCTGCGCCGAGCTCGGCGGCAAGATCGTGCTTTATGTAGCCGGCTGGCAGGTTTTCGGCACCACGCGCGCCGAGGCCTGGAGCTGGAGCCGGGCGGCGCTCCTTGAAGTGGCGAAAACCGCCGAGGCGCAGGGCATCACCATGTGCATTGAACCGACTTCCGCTGACAGCAATCTCGTCGACAGCGCCGACGACGCGCTCAACATGATGAACGAGGTGGGGGCGCCCAACATCAAGCTGATGTTCGATACCTATCACACCATCTATCGCAACGAGGTGGCGAGCGATTACGTGCACCGCTTCGGCAAACACCTCGCCCACATTCATCTCTCAGACAGCAATCGCCTGCCGCCGGGCGAGGGAACGGGAGAGTTCCCGATGTTGATCCAGACCCTCAAAAAATCCGGTTTCGACGGCTACCTCACCATGGAGATCGGCTTCAATCGCCGCGACGTCGATCCCGACGGTGTCGCCAAGCGCGCCCATGACTATATCAGGCGGCTGACTACGACATGAGTATGCCGCACCCGACAACGGACGTGGCCCCGATCCTCAAGGTCCGTGGAGTGAGCAAGACGTTTCCAAGCGTCAAGGTGCTCGATAACATCAATTTCGATGTGAGGCCCGGAGAGGTCAATGCGCTGCTCGGCGAGAACGGCGCCGGCAAGTCGACGCTCATCAAGCTGATGTCGGGCTATTACGAGCAGGACGAGGGCGAAATCCTCATCGACGGCAAGCCGCTGCCGGCCACGCCTTCGGCCGCCCACAAGGCCGGAATCGCCACAATCCACCAGGAACATCATCTTGTTCCCAACATGACGGTGGCCGAGAACATCATGCTGGGCCAATGGCCCACCCATTGCGGTTTGACGAACCCGCGACATCGCTGTCGGGCCGCGAGATTGACCGGCTGTTCGGCGTCGTCGACGATCTGAGGGCCAAGGGGCTCGGCAGAGTCTTCGTGTCGCACTGGCTCGAGGAAGTGTTCCGCATCGCCGACCGCATCACGGTGCTGCGCGACGGCCAGTTAGTGGGAACGAAGCCCGCCTCCGAACTCGACCACGAGAAGGTCATCAAGATGATGGTGGGCCGCGGCGTCCATACCGTCACCACCGCGTCCGGCAAACCCGGCAAGACCGTCCTCGAAATCAACAATCTCACACGCGTGGGGGTGGTCGAGGATGTCTCGTTCAATGTCCGCGCCAGCGAAATCGTGACACTGGCTGGGCTGGTGGGCGCCGGGCGTACCGAACTCGTCAACTACATCCTTGGCATTGACCCCTACGAAAGCGGCGAGGTCTTGTCGAGGGCAAGAAGCTTGCAAGCGGCGATCCGACCAGAGCAATCGAGGCCGGATTGGGCTTGGTTCCGGAAGATCGGCGGCGCAGGGACTGGTGGGCAATCTCAGCGTCGTCGCCAACGCCACGCTGGCGGTGCTCGACAGGATCGCGCCGTGGGGTTTCATTCGGCCGGACAAAGAAGCGAAAGCCTTCGTCGACGCGACCGCGCCGGTCTCGGTTAAGATGGCGTCCTCGGAGGTTCCGATCTCGACACTGTCAGGCGGCAACCAGCAGAAAGTCATCATTGGCCGCTGGCTCGTCCGCAATCCCAAGCTGTTGATCCTCGATGAACCGAACA
Organism: Aestuariivirga sp.; assembly: GCA_046594125.1. GTDB lineage: Bacteria > Pseudomonadota > Alphaproteobacteria > Rhizobiales > Aestuariivirgaceae > Aestuariivirga. The sequence goes on along the minus strand of JBKJQD010000190.1, from coordinate 1,601 downwards.
AGGGCATCGATGTCGGCGCCAAGGCGGAAATCAGCGAGATCGTCGTGCGGCTCGCGGGCGAAGGAACGGCGGTGCTTCTGGTGAACTCCGAGATGCCGGAAGTGCTGGCGCTCAGCGACCGCGTGCTGGTGATGCGCTCGGGCTGGATCACCTGCGAACTGGCGCGTACGTCGATCTCGCCCGAAGCAATCATCAATCTGGCCACCACCGGCTGAGCAAGGAAAGCAAGCCATGAACGCGAAAACAGCTACTCCTTCCCCGTCGATCCAGGCACTCAGGCCAAATCGGGCGCCTTCAACAGCCGTGTTCTCGACGCCGTCCAGAGCATCGGCCTGCTGTTCGTTATCATCATCGTGGGGCTGATCCTGAGTGCCGCCTCGCCCGTTTTCTTCACCCGTATCAATCTCGAGAACCTGCTGTTCTCGTCCACTATCGTGGCGATCGTCGCCATCGGTCAGGCCTTCGTCATCCTGATCGCTGGCATCGACCTGTCGGTCGGAGCGGTGCTGGCGCTGTCCTCCGTTCTCTGCGTCGTGTTCTCGACGCAACTGGGTATTCCGCCGGTGCTGGGCGCCTTGCTGTCGCTCCGCATCGGCGCGTTGATCGGCTGGATCAACGGCATCGCCGTCACCGTCGTTCGAATTCCCGCTTTGATCGCCACTCTGGCAACCATGAGCATCACCCGCGGTATCGCCTATCTGATTTCCGGCGGCCGCAACATTGTGCCCGTTCCGTCGCTCTATCTCGACATCCAGTCGACCCGCGTGTTCGGTATTCCGCTCATCATCCTGCTGACCCTGCTGATCGGCGTTCTGGCTCATATCGTGCTGACACGCACGCGTTTCGGCCGCGAGATCTTCGCCACCGGCGGTAATCCAGTCGTGGCGCAACTGGCCGGCATCCGCAGTAACGGGTGATCATCGAGGCCTATGTCATCTCGGGACTTTGCGCCGCCCTCTGCGGCTTGATGATCACCGCCCGCCTCGAAGCAGGCGCGGCGACCGCGGGGTTCGGCTACGAACTGGTCGTCATTTCGGCGGTGGTCATCGGTGGCGTCAGCCTGTTCGGCGGCGAGGGCAAGATTTCGGGCGTGCTGCTCGGAGTCATCCTGCTCGGCCTCGTCCAGAACGCCGTCAACATTCCACCCAACTACGACTACGTGGTCAGCGGCGGCGTCGTCATCGCCGCGGCGGCGGCACTTGATGTCTACCGCCGCCGCTATGTCGAGGAACGAATGCGCAAGCGCACAATGGCGGCCAAACGCGAGAAGGCGGCGAGCCGCCAGGCGGGCGGCCTGCGGGCAAGGGAACCCTGGAATGGCAACTACGGTGATCTGGACATTCCCGCGCGTCCGGATCGCCGCCCCCAATCCAGCGGGATTCGACATGGGAGCAAGTCAATGAAGTCAATGACCTTCCTGATTACGCACCTTGCTCAGCCGCTTTATTGTAGGTACAAATGGCGAACATTATTGATTTCAGGGGGTTTTTGCAATGGCGCGCAACACGGTGCAGTTCCAGAAGGGGCTCAGCGAGCCTGCATTCGAACGCCAATATGGCACCGAGGAGCAATGTCGGGCTGTTGTCGTGGCTCTGCGGTGG
>JBKJQD010000087.1:0-33403 GCA_046594125.1 Aestuariivirga sp. | reverse complement strand
ACCGGCATTCGTGTGCACTCCTCTAAAAATTCGTGTGCGCTACGTGTGCAGTAAGGGAACGAAATGTGAATGAAACCCCAGAAAACGTGTGAAAACGAGTGCACACGGCCACCTTTTATTCCCCCATAAAATAAAGGTAAACTATTGAATTACAAGGGAAAAATCTTCGCCGTTGCGCCCATGATGGACTGGACTGACCGGCATTGCCGCTCCTTCCACCGTCAGCTGACCCGCCGGGCCTTGCTCTATACGGAAATGGTGACGGCTCTGGCTATCCGCCATGGCGACCGGCGAAGATTTTTCCTTTGTTATTCAATAGTTTGTCTCTGTCCTGTTAAAGAACAAAAGTTGGCCGTGCCACTCGTTTGCACACGAATGCCGGTGATCGTCAAGCTCCCTTCCGGAAACTGGCGGGCCGAGGTCCGGCGCAAGGGCCATTGCATCAGCAACTCGTTCCGGCGGCGGCAGGATGCCGATGAATAGGCCCTCGAAACCGAGCGCAATATTGACCGGGGACTGGAGCCAAACGCTGCCAGTCCGAAGATCATTCGAACCTTCGGCGCAGCCGCGAGCCGCGCCGCGTCATCTCGGAGCAACAGCGCGGAAAGCACGCCGGTTCGTTGATGGAGTTCAGCGATCTCCGTCGCCAACGTGGCGACAGCTGCGGTCAAGACTTCGGCGTCTGTCGTCTCATCAAAGGCTTCGAGTGCTCTGACCAAGCCGTTCTGCCGCGTCAAAACCTTGGCGCCGTTTTCGTTCACGGCCAGGTCGATCTCCTGATTTCAGGCGCGCGGGCGTGGCCCCAAAAAAATCAGCCGCCGGCTTTCACTTCGACAAGCATCAGATCCTCGCTCTGTTCCTTCACCTCCACGTCGCGGACTTCACCTACCCCCCGCAGATAAAATTTGTGGGATAGAGTATCGGTTTCTTCCGGATTCCAGTCCTTGATCTGCAACGCGTCCTTGAAGGAGCCATATGGCACCTGAACCGCGGCATTGAGATTGAGAACTTCCGTGTTGCCGTTGGTATAGGGATGCACATAGTGATCGCCGGCTTGCGGGTGTGCCGCCATCACCAGGCCTGGCATGGCGCCATCGACGCCGGTGAGCCAGCCTTCGCTCTTTTTCACGTTGCCTTTCTTGTCGAGTTCCTGGCTTTCCTCGCCGAAGTACCAGACGTTGCCGTCCTTGTCCTGGGCATAATAGCCGATGGTTTTCTCGGCGGGCTTGCCGCTGAGATTGACCCGATCCTCGGCGACAATGCAAGTAACGCCGCCGATTACCTTGGATTTGGCGGTCACTTCAAATTGGCGATCGGCGCGCTTTTCGTCCTTGGTACCCTTATAGATGAGAGTGGTGCCGGGCTTCATTGGAAACCACGGATTGTCGATCACGCCGGCATACTGTGCTGGATCGCTGGGGGCGGCTTCCGGCGCCGCCGCCGATGCCGGGACGCCGAACATAATGATGCCGAGGGTGGCGAGTAACTGACAACGTCGTGACATGGGACGATCTCCTGGTTGAGGTTACGGTTCTCTCAAGACAGATGCGGCACTGACGCGCGTGACGGCGGCAAGCGCCAGGCCAAGCGCCACGGCGGATGCCGCTGCCATGAACACCGCGAGTGCCGCGAGCTGTGTGCCTGGAAGGGTGAGCAGCGGTGGTTCAAGCTTGAAGAACAGGCCCAGCACCCGCACGGTGAGAACGCCGAGTCCCAGTCCAACCGGCAGGCCGATCAGCAGGCTGCCGGCAACGACAACTGTTCCTTCGAGCGCCGGGCCGGTGAGCAGCTGCGCGCGGTCCGCCCCCATGGCATGCAGGATGGCGAATTCGCGCCGCCGCTCAAGGATGAGGAATGCACCAAGCATGGCCGCGCCCACCGCCGCCACGAGGCTTGCGCCAATCGCTTCGATGAGGCTGAGGCCTTCGACATTGAGCGCTGTCAATCCACGCTGTTCCGGAGCGGCGATGGTTGACACGGTGAACTTCTGGGCGAGGGGTCCCGCTGTCAGGCTTGCGGCGACATCCTGCGGCGACAGGTCCCTGGCCAGACGCGCAAGGTAGTAATCGTTCGGCGCGATGACGGCGGCGCGCGGAACGGCGCTGGCGAGCATGACCACTTCGGTGACCGGAAACGTCGGCGGGAAGGAGCTGAAGATGCCGATCACCGGCAGTTCCAGCTCGCTGGAATTTTCGAAATCGTCGGGAAAAGTCGTGAGCGGCAGCTTGTCACCCACCGCGAGCTCGTAGTCCTTGGCGATCTCGCTGTTGATCAACACGCCCTTGGGCTCCTTGGCCAGGCCTTCAATGCCTTCACCTGCAAGCATCCGGGGCTTATTGGTGACGGCTGAGGAGAACGTGGCGAGATCGATGGCGAGAATGGCCTTGCGGTCGCTGTCGACGCGGGCTGGCACGATTTTTATCGGGCTGGTAGCGATGACAGCGGGACCCAGGTCCGGCAGGGTGAAACGCGGGTTGCCGGGTGTCAAGCGCAGATCGGATCCGAGTGCTGCTTCCACGTCCGCCTGCTTGGCGGACTGATAGGTGGCGGAAAAGGTCAAGACCTCGGCACCAAAGGCCACGGCCAGCGCGCCAATGGCGAGCGCCCGTCCGGTCTGGGCCGGGCGGCGGCCAAGCCAGCGCAGTGCCGCGGCCGTCCACGAGGTGAAGGGCCGCGCACGGTCCGGGCGCGACCAGGCCGCCAGCCCGGCCAGAAGGCCGCGGATCACCATAAGCGTAGCCCCGAGCCAGATCATCACCGGCGCCAGCAGCACATAGAACGACAGAGCCAGCGCCGGCCCTTCGATGGGGCTTGGCCGCAATCCGCCGGCGATCAGGTTGACGGCCAGAATCATGGCCCCGGTCAGGATGAGCACCAGGTCGAGCCAGGCCCTGCGCCACACCGGCATCCAGCCGCGATCAAGCAAGCGGCGTTCGACCACTTCGGCCTGACGGCTGGCCTTGCGCAAGCCGGCGATGCGGACGACGGAGGTCATGGCGCCCACGGCTAGCGCCGGCAGAACCGACAGCCACAGATCACCGGCGGGCACGCCCTGCCAGGCCCACTGGCCGGCCACAGCGCTGACCAGCAGCCCGGCAGCGATCAATCCGATAACCGTTCCCGCGGCGCCGGCCGTTACGGCCTGGGCGGTTGAGAGGCCGGCGATCTGACTTCCGGAGGCGCCGCGCATGCGCAGAAGCGCTGCTTCCCGCCGGTTCGCCTCGACCAGGGTTGAAGCGCCGGTCAGTCCCAGAACGCCTGCCACCAACACGCCGGGGATGCCGAGCAGCAGGAACAGGATCTTGGCGTTGGTCGCGTCCTGCTTGCTCTCCATCAGCGGTTCGGCGGCGTTGTCGGCGACGATGACTGGCGCACCGGCGAGCAGCCCAAGCGCCTTCTGCAATTTGCCGGTCCAGATTTCGGCGGCACCCGGATCGGGCGGATAGGTGGCGTGGTCGATGGTGACATGGGACTCGAGCGTCGACTTCGGCAATTCGTCGCCGCCCGGATCAAACGGTGGCAGGCCGCCGCGCCCGGCCCAGGTTTTCAGCACCGGCAGGACGTCGCGGACATAGGTGTCGTAGTCGATGATGATGGCGCGCGGCACGGTGACGATGTCGCCCTGCGCTTCGCCATAGGGCACCGAGAACCACGTTGCGGCATCGCGCAGGTCAGCGGTGCCGCCGATGGGCAGGGTCAGGGCGAAATCCGGCGCGTCGCCGGGCAGGCTGATGGTGATGGACGCCGCCTCCTCAAAACCCGGCGAGGAGCGCACCGACGGGCTGATCAGCACGCCTTTGCCCAACGCGCCATCCTTCACTTTAACGAAAGCATGATGTTCGAGATAGGCGGGCTTCACCGCGAACAGCCGCGCCGTCACCTGGCCCGATGTGCCGGGGGCGACGATCACGCTGGCAGCGGCAAAGGCCTCGGCATATTTGACGCCCGCCGCCGCCTTGAGCCTTTCGCTCACCGCCGCGATATCGACAGCAATCGACTTGGCCACGGCGCGCATTTCGATTTGCACCGGAGCGAGCGCCACCGGCGTCATCGACTGCACGGCGTCGTCGACGAACAGCAAGGTCGCCGCCAGCATGGCGACGGGGAAGGCGACACCGATGGCCTCAAGCACCAGACGGCGGGGAGCCCGGCGCAGGCCGTGGCGCAAGAGCCAGAGAACCACGCCGATGCCGCCAGTGTTGGACGTACTTTGAGTCATTGCAGATATCCCGAATGCATGGTGACGGTGCGATGGGCGTGCAGGGCGACGGCGGGATCGTGGGTGACGATGACCACGGCGGAACCGCGCTTCAGCGCCGCCGCGACGAGGAGGCGGGTAATCGCCTGGCCGTTGGCCGAATCGAGGCTGCCCGTCGGCTCGTCGGCAAGCACGACCGCCGGATTGAGCACCAGCGCCCGGGCAATGGCGACGCGCTGCTGCTCGCCGCCAGAAAGCTGGTCCGGCAATTGCGCGGCGTGGGCCGCGAGGCCGACTTGCTCGAGGGCTTCGGCGACCCGGCGGCCGCGCTCCGCCGCAGCGATTCCGTCGAGGAGCAAGGGCACTTCAACATTCTCGGCTGCCGTGGCCTGCGGCAACAACGACAGGCCTTGCCCGATGAAACCGCAATTGCGCCGCCGGAACTGCGCCCGTGCCCGGCCTTCCAGCGATTGCCAGTCGGTGCCGATGATCTGCGCCACGCCTGCATCTGGCCGGTCAAGCCCCGCCAGGATAAAGAGCAGCGTGCTCTTGCCTGAGCCGCTAGGCCCCATGATCGCCAGCACTTCGCCGCGCGCCACGGTGAGAGACACCTCGCGCAGTGCCGGCAAGCGGCGGCTGCCGTTTCCATAGGTCCGCGTAAGTCCGGTGGCTTCGACGACGTTTGCTGGTTCAATGGACATGGTCAAGCTTCCCGTCGCGCATGGCGAGGTGGCGGCTGGCGCGTTCGCCAACCTGTTTGTTGTGCGTCACCGTCAAGATCGCCGTGCCCTCAACTTCGATGAGCGCATTCAGCACATCGAGGATCCCCGACGCGGTGACCTCATCCAGTTCGCCGGTCGGCTCATCGGCCAGAAGCACCTTGGGCCGCGGCGCAAGTGCTACAGCGATTGCCGCGCGCTGCGCCTCACCGCCCGAGAGCCGGCCAGAGCGATGATGCCGCCGGCCGGCAAGGCCGACTTGCGAAAGTAACCGGTCGACGCGGGTTTCGATTTCGAACGGCGCCAGCCCCTGCAGGCGCAGCGGCAGTGCGATGTTGTCCGCCACATCGAGATGCGGATGGAGATTGTCCCGCTGCAGCACGAGGCCGACACTGCGGCGGCGCCAGGCCGCCCGCGCCGAGGGTGCCAGCCGTGTCACATCCACGCCGTCAACGATGACCGAGCCGGCGCTGGGTTCGAGCAATCCGGCGAGGATGTGGAGGAGCGTGCTCTTGCCGCTGCCCGAAGGCCCCATCACCGCCGTCCACGAGCCGCAGTCAAGGATCACCTCCGCGTCGCGCAGCGCCACCTTCTTCACATCGGCCTCGCGGTAGATATGATAAACGCCACGGGCTTCCAGCGCCGTTTGTGCTGCATTGCCCATGGCGTGCTTCCTTGTCCGCTCTCAGGTGGGGTTCAGGATTGAGGTCAGGCTCATGATGTAGAAATGGCCGTTGACCATGCCTTGCGAGCCGACGAAGCCGACACCGGGCGCGAAGTATTTGGCCTCGAACTTGCTGCGATCGAGGAGGTCTGAATCCTCGGTGATCAGCACGTTCTCATAGTCACCGATCGGCGGCCTGGCAGTCGCGACCAGCGAGATCACCCGGGCATAGTCTTCAGCAACGCCGGGCAGAAATTCCTGGCGGTAACCTTCGCCAACCGCCGGGGCCGCCCGCATGATGAAGCCGGGCAGCGCGCCATTGACGCCCGCCATCCAGGTGCCGCTCGTGCTGGTGACTTTGCCGTTCTTGTACTCAGCGGTCTCCTCGCCGAAATACCAGACATTGCCGTCGCTGTCCTGGGCGTACCAGTCGGTGGTTTTCTCGACCAACTCGGTTTTCGACGTCACCACATCCCGCACCACCAGGCAGGGAACGCCCATGATGGTTTTGGTCTCGTCGGTCACCGTCATCTCGGTGTGGTGCGGTTCGCCGCCGCGCGAGCCTTCATATACAAACACCGTGCCGGGCTTGAGTGGGAAGAAAGGGTTGGTGATGGTGGCACTGAATTTCGACGGATCGATTTTCGGCTCGTAGGGCGGCAGCGACGGAACGGCGACCGTGGCCGCAACCAAGATGTTTTTCGTGTTGCTGGTTTCCGTCGAGTGGCTGATTGCCGTGGTGCAAACGAGGGTGGCTAGTGCTGCCACGGTGGTGATGAATGTGCCGGTCATGGCCGATCTCCCAGAGTTTTCCGCCGGCGTTGGAAGCCGGGCGCTACAGTTGATTGGCGATTCGAAGACCATCTTCGCAGCGCCTGCCAACAACTACGCGAGGCGCAGAAGGCTTCTTTCAAAACGACGCGATAAATTATCCTTGGCTTCGGCTGCTGGAGAGACGCGCTGCCGGATAGATGCGCAATCAGCCAGCGCCAAGTGTCCATTGCCCGCCGAAGAATGACCGGTCTTCGCCAAGTCGGCATTGGGCAGTCTATTCGACCAGGTTCCCGGTTGTATCCTTTGCGCCGGCAACGAGACAGATTTACCGCGAATAGGCCGCCGTGGACTTTAATTATTACTAAGCACGGGTTATCTTCTCACCCCCCTTCCCAGTGGACCGGTGCGAGCTGCGTTTCATGGCAACCAGTCGAGAGGGTCGATCAAAAGCATAACATTTATGTTGTAAAAATCTGATGAGAGCGGGAGCGGCTTGAAACCGCTCCCGGCTTGATCCTAGTGTTCTGGCAAGAGGCTGGCGACGACGCCTCGAAGCTTGCCCGCGGCTTCGGCCGCAGCGCCGAACTCTTCATCACTTGCAGCAGGCTGCAGATCGCCCAGCAAAAGGTTAATGCTGTTCACCGCAGCCGGTTCGAGATGGAGTTTGAGGCGATCTGCAATGTAAATCAGCGTGAACACGTCGCCCTTGACGGCCCCCCCGTCCCTGGCTTCGGCATCGACGAGAATTTGCGCGGCCCACAAATCCAGGCGGGCGAGGTCGATGTCAAGGACCGGACGGTGGCGCAGCTGCAGGTCGTAACTCCATTTCGCTGCTTCGATCGCCGCCTGGCGGGCCTTTGCCGCGTTACGTTTCTTGAGCGCGGCGCCGAGATCGTCGAGGGCGGCGCTCAACATCGTAACGGCCGGCTTCGACACCGGGCCGGTCTGCACTTTATTCCACGCGGTGGTCATTGTGGTTAGCGCCGCCGCAACCGCCTTCCAATCCTTGGACCCAGCGGCGGCAAACGCGTCGAATGTCCCGTTGGTCAGTTGCATGAGTTCTTCCGGAACCGGTCCAGGAAGCGCGTCGGTTGGCACCGCCAGAACAAGAGCTTCAAGATCGGCATCTTTGGTCAGCACTTCACCGTAGCCCGGGCCGAAAGTCTTTGCACTGATTGTCTTGTCATCCATATGCAATTCATCGCCCTGCAGCGCTCCCTTGATCGGGCCAAGCGGGCCATCGATCGTCTGATCCACGGCGGTGACGGTCACTTCCTCAAAGGCGATACCTGGCATGTTCTCGGCGCGGAACACGTCGCCAACCTTGGGCTTGCCGGGCATGATCATCGCCGGCGGACCATCACGGGTGACGAGCCAGGTGCCTTCCTTGGTGAAGATGACACCGTCTTCGAAATCATTCACGTCCTCGCCGAAGTACCAGACCGAGCCGTCGTCGGCCTGCGCATAGAGATCGCAGGCAACTTCCAGGATGCGCCCATCGAGATAAGCGACGTATTGCGAGACCAGTGTCTCGACCTGAATGCCTTCTCAGGTGATGATCCAGGTGTAGGGCATCAGCGTCACCTCGGTGCGGAAGGGTTTGCCGTCAACCGTTCCGGCAAGCACGACCGATTGCTGTTTCGAAACGGGGAAGAACGGATTGGTGACGGTGGTGGAATTGGAGAACGCGGGCAGGACAAGATCGACCCGCGCGCTGTCGGGCGCGACCTTGACGTCGCCCACGCCGGGTTGCGGGATGGTTTTCAAGGCGTTTTCGGCCACGGCAATGCCGCCACAGCCAGTGATGATGGCGATTGCGAGAGCCGACGCGGCGATCCACTTCCTATTTGGTTTGGTCATCGTGTTTCTCCTTTGATTGAAACATAACCACAATGAAGGTTACGCGATGAGGAGGCCGTGAGCGGCGGATGAGAATGCGATGAGACAAGGCGGAAAATGGAATTCTAAAGCGGAATTCTAAGTGTAACGGTGGCCCCGCCGTCCGGCCGGTTGCCCGCTTCGGCCGATCCGCCATGCGCCTCGGCAATGCCTTTGACGATGGCAAGGCCGAGGCCAGCACCACCATCGCGCCGCGAACGGCCGGTATCGGCGCGCGTAAAGGGATCGAAAGCTTTCTCGATAAAGGCGGCGGGAAAACCGGGACCAGCATCGGCAACCGATAGCGCCAATTCGCCAATCCCGTTGACTCTTGCGCTGATGTGGATTTTGCCGCCACGCGAAGTGCAGGCGAGCGCGTTGGCGATCAGATTGCCGATCGCCTGCTGTATTCTGAAGGCATCGACGTCGATCCGCAAGCCGGGAGCCACCGATACATCGAATGTTATGGCTTGCCCTTGCGCCTTGGCATGAAACCGCGCCAGCGTGCTTTGGACGAGCGCTTCCGCATCCACCTTGGTTTTTTTCAAGGGCAACTTTCCACGGTCGGAGCGCGCCAGCACGAGCAGGTTCTCGGCGATCAGATTGAGGCGCTCGGACTCCTCGGTGGCACTTATGAGCACCGCTTCGAGTTCCTCCTTCGTGCGCGAACGGCGTCGCGCCAGATCCAGTTCGGTCTTGAGATTGCCAAGTGGCGTCCGCAGTTCATGGCTGGCGTCGTCGACAAAGCGCCTTTCCCGCTCGAAGGCCTGTTCAAGCCGTGCCAACATGTCATTGAGCGTGGTGGCAAGCGTGGCGATCTCGTCTCCCGTGGCTGGGACCGGCAGCCGCCTGGTCAGATCGCTTTCGGATATGAGCGCCGCTTGCCGCCGCAAATTCTCGACCGGACGAAGCGCCGCGCCCGACAGAAGCCAGGCAAAGCCGCTGGCGGCCATACACAGAAGCGGCACAGTGATCCACAGCAATGTGGCGAGTTCCCGCAAAGCCCGGTTCCGGTCCTGCAAATACGTGCCGACGACGACCACCCGGTTTCCGGAGGCCGCAATGACACTGAGCCGGGATGGTTTCACCATCGCGCCGCCGTCAAGGCGCCCCGCTCCTTCAACCAGTGCCGGCCGGGCGCCGGGCGGCAATTTGTTCAGGTCAACCAGAGCTTTCTCCGGGGTGCCGCTTGCCTCCTGTATGCTTCCGTCGCGGGCCAGAACCTGGGCGAAAAATCCTTCCGAGTCGCCCTGTCCGAAATCGCCAAGCACGGTGCTTTCGCCACTGGCAAGATCGGCAGCGAGTTCCACGGCCAGAGACAGAAGACGGCTATCAATCGGCTGGTCTAGCTGGGAAGCGAAACTCCGGTAGAATAGTGCCCCGGCGATTGCCAGGAACACCACCATCAGCGCGGCGAAAACCAGAGTCAGTCTGACGCGGATCGGGATTCCCATTCTAGCCGGCCTTGATCCGGTAGCCAGCCCCGCGCACCGTCTCGATCAGATCGAGTCCGAATGAGCGGTCGATCTTTCCACGCAGATAGCGAATGTAAACATCGACCACGTTGGAATCGCCGTCAAAGGAGCCGTCCCAGACATGTTCGCGGATACGCGTCCGGCTCAGCACTTCGCCCGGGTGGCGCATCAGACATTCGAGGAGCGCGAACTCGCGTGATGTAAGTTCGATAGCGGTTCCCCGGACCTTGACTTGCCGTGCCGCCGGATCGAGTTCGAGCGGCCCTAAAGAAAGCACCAGCGGACGCTCGTTGGCGCCCCGCCGCAAGACGGCGCGGAGCCGCGCCAGCAACTCGTCAAAGGAAAACGGTTTGGTTAGAAAGTCGTCGGCTCCACCATCCAGTCCCGCCACCCGGTCGCTAACGGCATCCTTCGCCGTCAGCATGATCACCGGCGCCCACTGCCGGGCTTCCCGCAAGCGCCGCAACACAGCAAATCCGCTTCCGTCCGGCAGCATGATATCGAGAATGACCGCATCATAGGCGTTCCCGCTCCCCAGCCAAACGGCATTCTCCGCCGTAGACGCTATATCGACGGCATAGTTTTCCTCTTGCAGGCCGCGCTTGAGCAACGCCGCCATCTTGGTTTCATCTTCAACGACGAGAATTCGCATTGGCTGAGAGTTTGTTGCGTTGATTCACTACGAAATCCTGTTGAAGATTCATTCGGATGCAAACGCAAGGTGGCATCTGCGCGGGGCCAAGCAGCAAGCTATAACACGGAAAATGAGAGGACGATGAGACCAGCAACCGGCGCGCGGGGATTTTTTTGCGAAGTGCGCCGGCACCGGATACCAACTTCCACAATCATCGTCTTACAGAATGGTAAAGCGCCAGACAGCGAGGGGTAAACCGGCATGCGCAGTATCCTTTCGGGCATCGAAAGGAATTTGCCCATGATCAAGATCCCACGCCTGCCAGCTTTGGCGCCCGGCATCGCACTACAGTTTGCTTTCGCCGTGGCTGGCGAAACGGCCATAAAGCCGGAAGTCAATCCGCCGGGCGACATTACCGACAGCCAGGCGTTCGTCGTTTACAAGGCGCCCGAAGGTTTCAGCCTGAAGGTGCCGGAAGGCTGGGCTCGCCAAGTTTCCGCCGGTCAGGTGACATTCAATGACAAGTATAATACGATCACTGTCAGGCTGCTTGAACAACCGAATACCACAACGGCTCGCATCAAGGCTGATCTGATTCCGCAGATCGCGAGCGGCGGCCACGCTGCCAAACCCGGCAAGGTACACGTCCTCAAGATAAAGGGGGTGGAAGCGGTGCAAGCCGAATACACGGTTAACCCGGAACCGAACACCGTTACCGGCAAGCAGATCAGGCTTGAGGCGGCGCGGACTTTCTATCTGGCGGGCGACAAAGTATTGGAGCTCGATCTGACTGCGCCGCAGGGCGCCGACAATGTCGACCAGTGGAAGCTGATCGCCAACAGCGTGCGGTTGAAGTGACATGACTGTTCTGGAATCCAGGGAGCTCTACCGCTTCTTTCACGCCAGCGGCTAAGAAGTCGCGGCGCTTCGCGGTATTTCTTTCACCATAAGGGAAGGTGAGTTTGCCGCCCTCGCCGGCCCCTCCGGCAGTGGAAAGTCCACGCTTCTGTCGTGTCTCGCTGGCCTCGACGACCCCGATGGCGGCAGCGTCATGTGCCGGGGCAGGCCTGTAAGCCGGGTTTCCGAGGCCACACGCATGAGGATTCGCTCGCGGGAAATGGGCATCATCCTGCAGGGCTACAATCTGTTGGGACATCTGACAATCGAAGACAATGTCCGATTGCCCGTCCAAATCCTGGCTGGCGATACCCGTGTCACAATGGCGGCCGCTCTGTTGCGTCTCGATGAATTCGGGTTGACCGGACGCCGCCGGTTTTATCCCTATCAGCTCTCGGGTGGCGAACGAACCCGTGCGTCACTTGCCGTTGCAATGGCCTGTCCACCCTCCATCCTGTTTCTCGACGAGCCGACCGGCGAAATCGATGCGGCTACGGAAGAGGTGATTCTCAATGCGTTGGAACGCCATTGCGCCGCAGGGGGCGCAATTGTCATATCAACACATAGCGCCGCTCTCTCGGCACGCGCCAGCCACGTGCTTTCACTCAAAGATGGAAGGCTTGTAGATGCCTGATATTGTCGTCGAAATGCGCCAAGCCTGCAGGTCCTACACAATCCATGGAATCACTGTGGATGCACTGCTGCCCGTGAACTGCGTCATTGGCGCTGGCGAACGCATTGCTGTCATCGGAGCCTCGGGCAGCGGAAAGTCCACTTTTCTCAATCTTGCGGCAGGCCTCGACCGCCCTTGATCGGCTTTCCGTGCCGCAAATGTCATCCGATCAGCGGGAGGGCCTCTATGCGGGCTGGCAGCCCGCTGTGCGGTCCGTTACCAGACAAAACTGAACGCTAAATCGTGCTTGCATTAATATTCATTTTTTGTATAAATATCCAAATGAACTTGACCTCAGTCATTTCTGATGCGACGAACCTTGACGGTTTGCGCAAATACCTGGCTTCTGCCGATCCCGACGCCCGTCTGGCTTCGTTGGACATGCTGCGCGTGGAAATTTCCGAAACGGCTCATCTCGGCGTCAAGGCGGCGGTCTCTGAAGCCCTCGCCGCAGCGGGCAAGCAGGGCCGAGCCTCCGTCGTGATCCTGACCGACACCACACCCATTCGCCGAGGTTCTGAATTACTCAGCACCCTTGTGCAAAGCCAACTCGCCATTGATTTCGACACGCGGTTGGTGGCGCTCGATGACGGCCATGGCAAACTCCATGCCGACGATACGGTGTTGGATATGGCAACCGAAGCGGTGAAAGGCGCTGATGCCGTGGTGACGATCGGCTCGGGTACCATGACTGATATTGGCAAAGTGGCGACAAACCGCAACAACAACATTCCACAGGTTGTGGTGCAAACGGCGGCATCGGTGGATGGCTTCACTGACAATGTGTCCGTCATCCTCCGCAATGGCGTCAAGCGCACCATTCCCTCACGCTGGCCCACAATTGTCCTGGCTGACGTGGTGACGATTGGTGAAGCGCCCCAGGAAATGAACACCTCAGGCTTCGGCGAAGCGATCTCGCTGTTCACGGCACCCGCGGACTGGTATCTGACCTATCTCGTTGGGCTTGATCACACCTTCCATCCTGCTTCGATGTCGCTGTTGAAGGCAGCCGCGGCGGTTCCGCCGGACTGGTCGGCGGGGATTGCAAGGGGCGAAGCTTCAGCAACACAAGAGCTGACAAGGCTCTTGTCCTTGCGCGGCATTGTTTCTGGCGTATCGGATACAACGGCCTGTCTGTCGGGTGTAGAGCATGTGATCAGCCACATGCTGGACCTTCATCACGCTGCAAACCAGCGGCCCACTGGCTTACACGGCGCGCAAGTGGGTGTGGCCAGTCTGGTTGCTGCAAAACTTTGGCGTCACGCCATTGAAAGTGACCTCATCAAGCCAGAATTGCTCAAACGGCCTGACATGACCGCCATCCAAGCCCGCATTCGCGGCGCCTTCAGTCATCTTGGTGAGAATGGCACCATCGCTGACGAATGCTGGCGTGATTGCCAGACGAAACACAGGAAAATTTCGGACAATTGGGCAAAACTGTCGAGCGTTGTTGCCGATTGGAAAATACACAGTAACGAATTCAACAAGCTGGTGCTTCCCGCGGAGGCATTGCGCAAAGCGCTGAAGGCTTCTGGCGCACCTGCCACTTTTGAAGATTTGAACCCGAGCATCGCCCCCGCCCTCACCCGCTGGGCGGTGACCAACTGCTACCTGATGCGCAACCGCTTCAACCTTGTTGACCTTCTCGACATGCTGGGCCTGTGGACCAATGACCTGGTGGCCTGGGTCCTCGCAGATGTTTTGACAGGGCAAAAGACATGACAGCCCGCGACCTGGTCATCGGAATTGATTGCTCGACAACCGCAAGCAAGGCAGTGGTGTGGGACAAGACCGGGCGCGCTCTTGCAACGGGCCGCCGCGGCTACGGACTTAACCACGTGCGCTCAGGCTGGGTTGAGCAGAATGCACCCGACTGGTGGGAAGCCACGGCCGCAGCCTTGAAAGATGCCGTGGCCGAGGTTGGCGGCAATCGCATTGCGGCCATCGCCATTACCCATCAACGCGAAACCTTTGCCTGCCTCAACCAGCAAGGTGAACCCATCCGTCCCGCCATCACATGGATGGACATTCGCGCCACGGCTGAAGTTGACGAATTCGGAACGGAGGATGTTCATCGCATCACCGGCAAGCCGCCCAATCCAACGCCCGCCTGGTACAAGCTCTTGTGGTTGCGCAAGCACGAACCGGAAACCATCGCACGCACTGCCCACGTGGTGGATGTCGCAGGCTATCTGGTGCAGAAACTCACCGGCGAATGGGCCACATCATGGGCCTGCGCTGATCCCCTCGGCTTGGTTGATCTGCAACGCTTTGACTATGATGATGGCCTGCTTGCTCGGGCGGGACTAACGCGAAATGTTGTCAGCAAGCTGTTGCCGCCGGGTGCCGTTGCAGGAGGCCTCAAACCTGCTGTTGCGACTGCTATTGGGCTGCCCGCTGGCTTGCCTGTAGTGGTTGGCGCGGGCGATGGTCAGTCAGCGGGACTTGGCTGCAATGTCACGAAACCTGGCCGTGCCTATCTGAACCTTGGCACCGGAACAGTGTCTGGCGTTTATGCGGCGCGCTACAATCATGGCATGGCCTATCGCACCATGGGCGGCCCCATACCTGGTACTTATATTTTTGAAACCTTCATTGGAGGCGGCACGCAAAACATTGTGTGGTTTGTCGAACAACTTTCGGGTCTGGAGAACCAACACGGCAAATCCCCGGAACAGATACTGCAAGAAGCGGCAGCCACTATCCCTATCGGCTCCGCCGGGCTGCTTTGCCTGCCCTATTGGACCGGCGCCATGACACCCTATTGGGATGGCCATGCGCGCGGGGCTTTCGTCGGTTTGTCTGGATTGCACGGCAAGGCACACATGTACCGCGCCATACTCGAAGGCATTGCACTGGAACAGAGATTGCTGGTGGAAGGCGTTGAATCTGCCACGGGCACACCGATAAAAGAAATACTCATGCTTGGCGGCGGTTCACGCAGCCCGTTGTGGTGCCAGATCATGGCCGATGTCCTTGGCCGTCCCGTCAAGCTGGTGCGTGAACAGGAGAGCACGGCACTTGGTGCCGGAATTCATGCGGCAGCGGCCGCCGGGATTCATGCAGACATACGCACAGCGGCCGATGCCATGACAGGCGTTGAAAAACAATTTGAGCCCGTTGTTGACGCGCACCAAAAATACTCCGGAATTTTTCAAGCCTATTGCAGTATTTATCCCAATCTCAAATCTACATTCCGCCTCACTGCGGAGTGTGCAACATGAAACGCCACGCAAATCATCCTGTCACAAACGCACCATCGCGTCTGGACATTGAACAACTGCGGCTGATGACCAGGGCTGCGCGCCTGCACCACATGCAAGGTGCGAAGCAAACGGAGATCGCCGGCAAGATGGGTATCTCACAGGCTGGTGTTTCACGCCTTCTGCGCCTGGCCGAAGAACATGGCATTGTCCGTTCAGTTGTTGTTCCACCAGCAGGCATCTATCCCGGCCTTGAGGACGGGCTGATCAAAGCCTACGGTCTTGAAGAGGTTTTCGTCTTCGATATTGGTTCGAGCGAGGAAGGCATTGCCCAAACTCTTGGTGCAGCCGCCGCACGCTGCCTGACAGGCTTGTTTGAAGGTGGTCCGGTGCTTGGTTTCACCTCGTGGAGCACAACCTTGCGCGAAATGGCGCGGCTGATTGAGCCCCGTCAGCAAAGCGAAATTCAGAGTGTTGTCGAAATGTTGGGCGACCTTGGCTCTCCCATGTTGCAGCACGAGGCGGATGTGGCCACACTTCAAATGGCCAAGGCTTTCGAGGCTGAAGCCATTTTCCTGCGGGCGCCTGGTGTTATGCCCACGGCAGAGCTGTGCAACTTTGCGATGGCAGATGCCCATGTGCAACGCGCCCTTCGCCACCTTGATGAAGTTGATATTGCGTTTGTTGGTATTGGGCCCGCGGACTTCCACGGCCCGCTTACGGAAGGTGACAACTTCTTCAGCCGGGAACAATTGGCGGCGGTTCGAGCCGCGGGTGCGGTTGGGCAACTTCACCAGCGCTTTATCGATGCCATAGGTAACGAAGTCGAAACACCACTCAATGACCTCGTCATAGGCATGACACTGGATCAATTGCGCAATGCCGGCCGCCGGATCGCCGTTGCTGGCGGGGCTGCAAAACACCAGGCACTGGCTGCCGCCCTGACCGGTGAGTGGATTGACGTTTTGGTGACCGACGTCAACAGCGCCAACTATCTGCTGGCTGCAGCTGGCGCCTCTGAAGGCCATGTGAAAGGCACATCATGAAACAGCCAAACGACATATTGCTCGAAATGCAGCGCCGAATGCTGCGCATCCGGCTTTTCGATCAACGCGCTTCCAAGATGGTCAAACGCGGTGAGATTCCAGGCACGGTTCACACATCGATCGGTCAGGAAGCGCAAGTTGTGGGTTCCTGCATGGCGTTGGCCAAGGGTGACTACATGACCGGTAACCACCGCAGCCACGGCCACCCCATCGGCAAGGGTGCAGCACTCGGCCCCCTCATGGCGGAACTCGTTGGCAAGGCCGGTGGCGTGTGTGGCGGCAAGGGCGGCTCCATGCACCTGGCTGATTTCAAAGTCGGCAGCCTCGGAGAATCCGGCATTGTTGGCTCGTCAATTCCGATTGCAACGGGCGCCGCCCTCTCTAGCAAAGTGCTGGGCAATGGCCGCGTGTCATTGGCTTTCTTCGGTGATGGCGCTGCCAACCAAGGTTGCCTCTATGAAGCGATGAACATGTCATCAGTCTGGAAACTGCCCATCATCTTTCTGTGCGAGAATAACCACTATGCCTTGTCAACACCTGCCCACACGGTCACCGCTGGTGTGGTCGCCAACCGGGCAGCAGGCTTCGACATGCCCGGTGTTCGTGTTGAAGACGGGCAAGACGTGCTTGCCGTCTATGATGTCGTGAAAGCTGCAACTGACCGGGCTCGTGCGGGTAACGGCCCCAGCCTTGTCGAGGTTATGACCTATCGTTTCAACGAACATTCTGAAGGACTGCGGCTTGCCACCGACTATCGCAATGCAGCCGAAAGGGACTCTTGGCTGAAGCGCGATCCTGTCAAGCTCTTCCGGGCTTACTTGATGGATAAAGGTATTGCAGACGCAACAACTTTGGACTTTCTGGAAGCCGAAGTTGCAGCGGAAATCGACGCGGCAGTGCAGTTCGCGGACGACAGCGACTATCCTGATCCTTCCGTGGCCTTCAAGGACCTCTACACCGAACCGTTTGGAGTGACGCAATGACTGTCATGAGCTATCTCGGCGCCATCGGAGCCGCACAGCGCGAAGCGATGGAAGCGGACGCCCGTGTCATCATCATGGGAGAAGACGTCGAGGCCAATGTCTATGGCACCATGGGCGGCGGCAAATCCCGTGCCGACAAGGGCGACTTTTTGCAGATGTTCGGGGCGGCTCGCATCCGCAACACACCAATCTCGGAAGAAGTGATGGTCGGTGCCGCGGCTGGTGCTGCCATGACGGGCCTGCGCCCCATCGTCGATCTCTCCTATTCCAGCTTCCTCTATATGGCCATGGACCAGTTTGTGAACCAAGTGGCAAAGAACCGTTATATGTTCGGCGGCCAGGCCTCGATGCCCGTGGTGTTCCGCTCCGCCATGTTTTACGGGCTCAACACAGGTGCGCATCACTCTGACCGCCCCTACCCCATGTTCATGAATGTGCCTGGCCTCAAGATCATGGTGCCTTCAACGCCCACCGATGCCAAAGGCCTGTTGCGCACGGCCATCGACATGGATGATCCAGTGCTCTCATTCGAAGCCTGCTTGCTATGGGGATTGAAGGAAGACGTAGAGGACGGCGCGTTCCGCATTCCATTCGGCGTAGCGCGTACCGTTCGTGCCGGGACTGATGTAACGATCGTTGCCATCTCAACTGCTGTCCATGCTGCCATCCAGGCCGCACAGCAGCTGGAGGTCGAGGGAATATCCGTCGAGATCATTGATCCCCGTACTCTTGTTCCGCTTGACTCCGCTGCCATTCTCAATTCCGTGGCCCGAACTGGCCGCCTGGTGGTGGCTGATCCTGCTCACAAGACCTGCGGTGCGGCGGCCGAAATTTCAGCCATCGTGTCTGAAGAGGCCTTTGATTGCCTGAGGGCACCGATCATCCGCGTTACGACACCGGACACGCAAATTCCCTTCAGCCCTTCCATTGAAAAACCGCTCTACCCCAACGCCGTCACCATCGCCGACGCGGTGCGAAAGGTATTGGCGTCAAAATCACGGGTCATGCCGAACTAGGAAATAAATATATGCCACGCGTTAAGGTACTGCTGCCCCAATGGGGCATGGGCATGAGCGAAGGAACGCTCGTTAAATGGCTAAAAAACGTTGGTGACACTGTCACTGAAGATGAACCATTGGCCGAGATCGAAGCGGAAAAAACCACCGAGACAATAGAGTCTCCCGCTTCCGGCATAATCTCGGAAATCCTCGTCATGGAAGGCGGCACCGTTCCGGTGCGGACGCCCGTGGCCATCATCGAAAAAGCATAGAGCTGACAGGAACATTCAATGCCCTGGACCAATCCCCGTAAACTCATCGAAGACGCACGTACCGGCGGTTATGCCATCGGTGCTTTCAACATGCACAATGTCGAAACCACCGAAGCCCTGGTGTGGGCCGCTGAACAGGCGCAAGCGCCGGTTTTCCTGCAGGTTGGCCGCGCCATCGTCCCGCACATGGGATTGCGCAAGGCTTTTGAGATGACCAGACGCGTGGCTGAAGACTCAAATGCTCAGTTTGTCATTCACCTCGACCATGGGCCGTGGGATGAATGTCTCGAGGCCATCAAATTGGGCTTCAATTCCATCATGTATGATGGCGCCCATCTTCCCTTCGAGGAAAACATCAAGACAACCCGCCGCATTGTCGAACTCGCTCATGATTTTGGTATTCCGGTGGAAGCTGAACTGGGCAAGATTCCGGATGCTGGCGAACAGGTGAACTGGGACGCCTATTATACGGATGTGGGCGAGGCCAAGCGCTTCGTTGAAGAAACTGGCGTCGACTATCTCGCCATCTCCGTCGGTATTGTGCATGGCGTGGTACAAGGCACACCGCATCCACTTGACATCAAGCGCACAGAAGACATCCGCAAGGCCGTTCACATTCCATTGGTACTGCATGGCGCATCGGGCATTCCGAAAAGCGAGGTGCTGGCGGCACGGGCCGCTGGTGTCCACAAGTTCAATGCCGATACGGATTTGCGCCACGCCTTCCGCGCTGGCATGTTGGATGTCTGGTCGAAGGATGACCGCCAACTTGAAGACGCGATGGCCGAGGGCCGCAAGCGCATGGTCGCGGCAACCATCGACAAGATGAAACTCTATGGCTGTGCTGGAACGGCGCGCCCGGCAAAGGAATGAACCCTTTTGGCGGTCCAGTTGTTCTTGCCGATGAAGTCAGCAGCGGAATTTCGAAAACGTCTCCGCATCGGGACATGGACCTCGTCCACCACGCACTTGCAGCCTTGGACGTTAACGCACCAGGCATACTGCGCTGCTATCGGCCGCAGCCAACCGCGGCATTCGCGCCGCGCGACATGATTGCAGATTACCACGCGCGCGCTGCCAAGGCCGTGGCAGACGCTGGCTTTGCGCCGGTTGAGCGATTGGCGGGCGGGCATCTCGCTGTCTATGACGGAAATGCGGTCATCATCGACCTGGTTTCTCCTCATGCCAAACCTCGGGAACACATACAGGAACGATTCAGACTCTTTGCAGGCGCGATTGCATCCGCGCTGAAAAAACTTTCCATTGATGCAAGGATTGGCGCTTTGCCTGGCGAGTATTGCCCTGGTGCCTATAGCGTAAATGGCGGAGGTCTCGTCAAACTTGCTGGCAATGCACAGCGGATCAACAAGAACGGGTATCATCTCGGCGCAGTGCTTTCAGTGACGCCGTCACATCAAGCAAAAGCGGCTATTGCTGCAGCCTATGCCATCATGGGCATAAAATTCGACCCCGCAACCTTCGGAGCCATGACAGAACTGAAGCCCGGGCTATCATTCGATGCCTTGTGCAAAGCCGTCCAACATTCCATAACTGCACTAGTTGAGGTGAAGCTGCCATGAGTGGCATGAAGCCCAATCACCTGTACTGCCATTGCCGGGATTGACGGCACTTGTGCAAGTCCTCGACACCTTGGGCAATTTCCGGCAAGTACATGATGACCCCGAAACTCCTCGAGGTAATGCAATGAACAAAATGACCACGGCGGAACTGCGCGGTTACCAGCAAATCTGCGGCAAGATCGTTGCGATCATGGTGATCGCCTGTGACCAGCGCGGCGGCATCCGCACGCTGCTGGCCAGCGATCCCGCCGAACAGAAGAAGATCACCGACGCGATGCTGGGCGACACCAAGTCCGACGCGGTCCGGTATCTGGCGGCCGAAGCGCCTTCGGTGCTGCTTGATCCGATCTGTGCTGTTCCGCGCGTGGTGGAAGAAGCCTCCCTGGCGCGCGATGTGGTATTGCTGATCAGTCTCGATGCCTCGGGTTACGATACCGATGCCCAAGGCCACTATCTGTCGCGGCTGGTCCCCGGCGTGAATGCCCGCCGCGTGCGCGAGCTCGGCGGTACCGGCGGCAAGCTCATGGTTTATCTGAGGTCCGATGAGGCCACCGGCAACGAACCCAGAATCCAGATCATCAAGGACTGCGTCGCTGACTTCGCGGCCGAGAACCTGTTTCTGGTCGTCGAGTTTCTCACCTACAAGATGCCGGGAGAATCCGACGCCGACTACAAGGCGAAGTTTCCCTCGCTCATCGGAGGCGGGTCGCGCATCTGCCTCGACCTCGCGGCCTTCATCGGCCAGGTCGAGACCGCAATGGCGAATGGCGCCTCAGGGGTCATCGCCGGGCGGTCCCTGTGGAAGGATTGCGTTTCGCTCGACCGCGCCAAACAGAAGGAACTGCTGCTGACCCGCGCGCTGCCAAGACTTCAGGAAATCCAGGCGATCCTGGCGCGCTACCCGCAGCGGCTCGCCCAGGCCGCCTGACTGGCGATGCGGAACGCCATCGGCATCGACATTGGTGGTACCAACACCCGTGCCGCGCGGGTGTCGTCGGCCGGGCAAATCCTGGAACATCAGGCTGGCCCCACTGCACGCTCGCCGGAAGCGATTCTCGCTGATCTCAAGGGCATGGTGACCAAGCTTCGCGACGATGACACGTCGGCCATCGGCATCGGCGTTCCGGGCCGCGTCGATGCAGGAAACCAGCGGATCATTTCGGGTGGCTATATCGATCTGCCGACACTGTCGGCGGTTTCATTGCTGCAACAGGAAACCGGGCTTGAGACTTTCGCCGACAATGATGCCAACATGGCGATGTTTGGCGAGGCCAGGGCGGGTGCGGCGCGCGAGTATGTCCACGCCGTCATGCTGACCATTGGCACCGGCATCGGCGGTTCCATCCTCGCAGATCGCCGCATTTTCCATGGCGCCGCCACGGCGGGCCAACTCGGCCACATTACAGTCACCTGCAAGGGTGAGCGATGCAATTGCGGCCGTCCCGGATGTCTCGAAACGGCGAGTTCAGGCACCGCGCTGGCGCGCCACAAGGCGCGGCATGGAATTCCGGCAGTAACGCCGATTGCCGAACTGCTGCAATCCGATCAACCGGCGGCACTGGCGGTGATCGCGGATTGGGCCCTGCCCCTGCGGGCTGGAATTGACAGCCTCGCAGCGGCCTTCGGGCCTGAGATCGTCATTCTCGGCGGCGGGCTGGGCGCAGCCGCAGTCAAGGCGCTCGAGCGTTTTCCCGCCGTCTCGCCGTGGTTCCAGTATCCTGTCGCCGCTGCCATGCTGGGCGATGAAGCTGGCGTCATCGGCGCGGCACTTGCGGCACTTGAGCATTACCCGTGAAGCGGTTGATCCTCGTCAACGGCGTTCCGGCCTCGGGCAAGAGCACCGTGGCGGCAGCCATGGCGCAAGCAGGCCGATGGCCGCTCATCGCCCTTGATACCATCAAGGAGGCTCTGTTCGCGCATCTCGGAACTGGAGATCGTGACTACAACCGGATGCTGGGGCGCGCCAGCTATCAGGCCATGTTCAACCTTGCCGCGGATTTTCCCGGCGGCATGACCATCGTTATGGATGCGTGGTTCGGATGCCAGCCGGAGAGTGTGCTGGCCGCGCATCTGGCGGGAGCTGGATCGCCCGGCGCCGTCCAGGTCTGGTGCCATGCGCCCGCCGCTGAAATCGGCCGCCGCTATGCGGCCCGCATCGGCGAGCGCAGCGGTGGTCATCTGGGTGCGGATTATGTGCCGGAACTCATTGTCATGGCGGCGCGCGCCAAACCGCTCGGACAATTTCCAACCTATGAGCAAGATACAACCAAGCCATTTGACTGCTCAAGCTTCTTGTCGTGGATGGACGCGCGCGGGTTATGAGCCGCAAGCTGCCAGATACTTGGCGGCAACTGCTCCGACCTTGGCCTCAATGATCCGCGTTGAGAGCGGCAGGCCGCGGTCCTGATTGATGTTCACACCCACATATTGCGCCAGCAAGCCCGGCGGCACGGACACGGAATCGATGTTCGACTTCAGTCTTGCCACGGCATGCGCAAGGCGCGGATCGGGCCAGTAATAGCGGATGCGGTCGCTCAGCCCGAAGAGCTTGAGTGTCCTTTGCTGCTCGCCAGGTTCGACATAGGCGCGCCAGTATTTATCGTTTTCGCCCATGACAGCCTCAAGCGTGGCGATGACATCCGACTTCTCGGCGGCAGGCAGATAGTCTTCCATGGCCGCCATCGCGAAGACCGCCTCGCGGAATGCAAAGGTCAATTCGGGGCCGACCTTGAGAATGGCGAACTGGCCAGCGACCAGGCCGGCAAGGGATTGAGCACTTTGATAGTCGGTGGAATGGGCTTCAAAAACTGTAGCGGGGATAGCCGCAATCGCAGCACTTAGCGCGCCGGCTTTCTCCGCGTCGAAGGAAAACACCTGGGCATTCCCAAAATCAACCCCCGGCTGAACCACGATGGCGGCAACCCGCGTCATGGCGCCTGCCAGTCCGCGCCGCGCAAATGACTCCGAATGAAGCGCATAGGTTTGCACTGCGGCTTCGGGCCTTGTAACTGCCAGGGCATCAAGGGCTCCCGTCTCGCCGCCGGGGACGGGAACTTCCGTGCCGATCACATAGCTGAGCGGCTGCCGGGCGGCAGCTTCGGCCACGGCACAGAGTTCCGCAGCGCGTTCGGCCATGGTTTCTTCCGTGAGGACTGTCTCATCGGCGCAGGCCATGCTGGCATCAAGGTGAATCTTGCTGAACCCAGCCTCGACATAGGCTTTGACCATTACCTTGGCTGCAGCCATCGCCTCGGCCGCCGGAAGTGCCTTCCACGGATTTGGGCCGAGATGATCACCGCCCAGAATGAGACGGCGGGTATCGAAGCCCGTTTCAGCCGCGAGACTCTCGACGAAGGTGCGAAATGCAGCAGGCGTCATGCCCGTATAGCCGCCGTGCTGATTAACCTGGTTACAGGTAGCTTCGATGAGAACCCGGTCTTGTCTTCCGGCATGGGCGCGGAGAATGGCGCGCAGCGTATCGGGATGCGCCGTGCACCATGAGGCAATGCCGCGCCGTTCCCCTGCCCGGTTGGCCGCGATGATGGCCTGCAAGGTTGCGGACGTGTTCATGACCGCCGCGCGAGGAAAGCTTCAATCTCGGGCAAACGGCTGGCACCCTCCATCGGCCCCAGCTTGGTAACCGCCAGGGCGCCCGCCGCATTGGCGCGTTCGAGGGCCGGGCCGAAGCCATGGGCGCCACCGGCGATCAGCGTCACGAAAGCCGCACAGAAACAATCGCCAGCTCCCGTCGGGTCCACGGCCGCTACCTTGTGAGCGGCGAGGCTCAACCGGGTGCCGGACTTGTCCATCGCCTCGCAGCCGTGCTCGCCCTTCTTCAGAACCACGTAGTCCATGTGCGAGGCCAGAAGTGGCGTTGCGAATTGCATCAGGGACTGGCCCGGAAACAGCATCGCGGCATCGTCTTCACTGGGAAGAAAGATGCTGCACAGTCCCATCAGTTCCTTGACCGCGGAGAAATACGATCTGTTGCCCATGAGTTCCTTGCGGACATTGGGATCAAACGAAATCTTCACGCCCGCCGCATGGAGCCCACGGCATACGGCAAGGATCTTGGCGCACATGTCAACATTGCTGAGTGCCGCGCCCGAGACATGGATGTAGCCGAGCTTGAACGCCATGAGCGCGTCGATCACGGCTTGGCCGCCATCGAATTGGGCTGCCGCCGAATGGGCGATGTTGAACACGAAATCGCGGCTACCGTCATCATTGTAGCTGACGAAGGCGGTACCTGTTGGTACGCCTTTCACAATCTTGATCAGACTCACATCGACGCCGTCCGCGATCAGCCGGTTGAGGATCACTTGTCCGAAGGCATCGTCACCAACCGCACCCACAAAGATGCAAGCGCCGCCCGCCCGCGCGGCCTGATCGATGAAAATGCCTGACGATCCGGACGGGAACGGGCCCCTGTAGGTTTCGACCGCCAAGTGACGGCCATTCCTGCCGGTGGCCATGATCTCCACCAGAAGGTCGCCGATACAGCCGATGCGCGCCGCCGCCATCTACTTGCCAACCATCAGCCTGACGATCTCATCGCCAGATGTATCCTCCGGCAGCCGCTCGCCAGCGTTCTCGCCCCGGCGGAACACCACGATCCAGTCAGCCACCTCAAAAATGCCGCGCAGATTGCGCGAGATGAAGATGATGCCCTTGCCCGCCGCCTTCAGCAACTGGATCAGCGAGATGACCTTGCGCTGTTCGGGCACGCCCAGGGCCGCGGTTGGTTCATCCATGATGACGAGGCGGGCATTGCAATAGATGGCGCGGCCCATGGCGACCGCCTGACGCTGCCCGCCGGAGAATGTGGCCACTGGCGCGTCGAGCCGCTCGACGTGGAAGTCCAGACTGCGCATCGTTTCGCGCGCCACCTCCGCCATTTTCTTGCGGTCGATCACCGGGAGTAATCCGAACAGCTTGGTCATCGGTTCACGGCCAAGAAAGATGTTTGCGCCGTTTGACAGGTTGTCGGCCAATGCCAAATCCTGATAAACTGTTTCGATGCCGTTGTCGCGGGCTAATCCATCTCCAGCTTGAAGCCCTCTTCGCGCTGGCCGGTGGTGGAAATGCCGGGCTTGACGTTGGACACATAGACCTTGCCCTTCTCAGCAATCGCCTTGGCCAATGCGCGGGCTGCCATGCGGCCGCCCAGCACGTTGCCGGAAGCAACATAGCTGATCGGGAAATTGGCATCGCCAGCACCTGTCTGGAATACGCCGGTGCCGATCAACGTATCGACGCAGACCACCATGAATGCCGGCATCATGGGCCTTGCGCAGCGGCTCGATCATCTGGACCTTGTCGTTCGGCGCGATCAGAATGGCTGCGGGCTTCTTGGCGATGATAGCATCGAGAACCGGAACCTGCAGCGGCACCATAGGGAAACCGGACCTGCGAGACGAGAAAATATTCTTTAGAAAAAATAATAAACATGCTGAAAGATTGGACTTGGCAGTGGTCAGCAGCATCCAGCCTCTGAAAATGGACATCGACATGATTGAGGAAAAAAGCCGCCTGAAAGTCGGAATACTGGGATGCGGCCCCATTTCACAGGCGGCCCATTTCGAGAGTGTCTGCAAGGCAAAAAACGCCGAGCTCCATGCCATCTGCGATGTCGCCGACGACTTGCGCGAACGCATGGCGGCAACCTATTCCCCGTCGAAGTCATTGCGCGACTATCACGAGATGCTTGCCGATCCCGCGCTTGACGCGGTCGTGATCGCCACGTCCGACGCGTTTCATGTCGCCGCGGCCACGGCAGCGCTTCAGGCCGGCAAACATGTGCTGTGCGAAAAGCCGCTTGGTATTTCGGTAGAAGAAGTTGAAGGCCTGAGGGCTGCCGTGCAGAGCAGCGGCAAGATTCTTCAGGTCGGGCACATGAAGCGCTTCGATGCCGGATTGCAAAGCGCCAAGACCTTCATTGACGGCGAGATGGGTGAGATGCTGGCGCTCAAGGCTTGGTACTGTGACTCGACCCATCGCTACGCCATGACCGACGCCGTCCAGCCGCAAATTATCCGGAGCCGGCAGGCCAAGCGGCCAGCGCTGGACCCCAAGGCAGATCTGCCGCGCTATTACATGCTGGCCCACGGCTGCCACCTGCTTGACACGGCGCGCTATTTCGCAGGCGAGATCGTCGAGGTCGATGCCCGTCTCCGCCAGCGTTTCGGCGCCCATTGCTGGTTCGTCGACGTCGCTTTTGCCAATGGCGCCATGGGACACCTCGACCTGACGGTAGCGGTGCGCATGGACTGGCACGAGGGATTCCAGATCTACGGCCAGAACGGCAGCATCATCGGCAAGACCTATAACCCCTGGTATTACAAGAGCAGCGATGTCGACATCTTCCACGAGGCAACCGGCGAGACAACGCGCGTGCTCGGAGCCGATGGCCATTTCTACCGCCGCCAAATCGAGGGCTTCGCCGCCACGATCCTGAACGGCGGGCCGATGACCGGGGCTGGCATCGAGGATGGTGTCGCCTCGGTGCGCGGCATGGTGGCGATCGCCCAATCGGTGAAGTCCGGCAAGCCTGTCCGGCTGGCGGATGTTTCGGGTGCTGTGTGATGCCTGAACTCTAATGAAAATCGCGGGACTTGGGCACGGTGCGCACATTGCGGGGGTGGCGGTGTTTGGCGGCTGGGGCGCGTGTGGCGGGTGCCTGGTTTGCATCTTCCGAAAGCCTGCCCAGTTCATGGGAGCGGTCGAAGATGCGCTCGGCTAACAGATGGACAACGCCTTCCACGCCGCGCTGAACTTTCCCCTCCACCAGCAACAGCCTGCCGCCCATGATTTCGCGGCGGAAGACCTCAACCAGTTTCGGCCAGACGACGACATTGGTGACGCTGGCTTCATCGCTCAAGGTGATGAAAACAACTCCGGCATCGCCCGGCATCTGCCGCGTCAGCACGATCCCGGCACATGAGGCCCGGCTGCCATTTTTGGCTTTCCAGATTTGCGCGCAATCCAGAACGCCTTCATTTTTGAACAGATCACGCAGGAAAAACATGAGATGGGCCCGCAAGGACAGGCGCAGCATCTGATAATCGGCCAGCACATGCTCGCTCAAGGGCATGGGCGGCAGGGGTGCGATGTCCTCTTCCGGCTGTTCCTCGACATATTGCGCGGCAAAGAGCGGCAAATCCTCATCATCGGGGATGCGGCGCACCGCCCAGAGAATTTCCCGGCGGTCCTGGGCGATGGACTGAAAACAATCGGCCTCCGCCAAAATCACCAGGGCGCGCTTCGGCAAGCGCGCCCGCCGCGCCACATCATCGACCGCGTCATAACCATTGCCGCGCTTGAACAGCGCGGTTTTGGCCCAGTTCTCATGAAATCCGCCGATCTGGCGGAACCCCAGCCGGAGAGCCAGCGTGCCATTCGGGCAAAGTTCCAGCGTGTTGTCCCAATGACTGAAATTGACATCCACATGGCGCACCTCGACATCGTGCTCGCGGGCATCACGGACGATTTCGGCGGGGGCATAAAAGCCCATGGGCTGGGAATTCAAAAGTGCTGCCGCAAAGGCCGAGGGATGGTGTCTCTTGATCCAGGCCGAAATATAAACCAGGTGGGCAAAGCTGGCGGCATGGCTTTCCGGAAAACCATAAGAGCCGAAGCCTTCGATCTGCTTGAAGCAGCGCCGGGCGAAGTCCGCTTCGTAGCCGCGCGCAATCATCCGGCCCACGAACTTGTCCCTGAAATTCTCGATGGTGCCGGTATTGCGAAAGGTCGCCATGGCGCGGCGCAGGCCATTGGCTTCCGCCGCCGTGAATTCGGCGGCCACGATGGCGAGCTTCATCGCCTGTTCCTGAAACAGGGGAACGCCCAGTGTCTTGCCGAGCACATCCTTCAATTCGTCCCGGTTGCCATGTTTGGGCGAGGGATACTCAACCTTGTCAAGACCGCTGCGCCGCCTGAGATAAGGATGAACCATGTCGCCCTGGATAGGCCCCGGACGGACAATCGCCACTTCAATGACGAGATCATAGAACCGTGCGGGCTTCAGGCGTGGCAGCATGTTCAGCTGGGCGCGGCTTTCGACCTGGAACACGCCGATGGCATCGGCTTTTTGCAGCATCTCGTAAACCCTGGGGTCCTCGCGCTCCACGCTGGCGAGGTCCAGGGACTTGCCCTCGTGAATGCGGATGAGATCGAAGGCCTTGCGGATGCAGGTGAGCATGCCCAGCGCCAGCACATCCACCTTCATCATGCGCATGACATCAATATCGTCCTTGTCCCACTCGATGAAAAAGCGGTCTTTCATGGTGGCGGGGCCGATGGGTACGCATTCGTCCAGCCGGTCTTGGGTGAGGACAAAACCGCCGACATGCTGGGAGAGATGGCGCGGAAAGCCGATCAGTTCATTGGCGGCCTTCATGGCGCGGGCCAGCAGCCGGTTTGCCGGATCGAGACGGCCTTGCTCGATGTGGCTGTCTTTCACGGTGCTGCCCCAGCTTCCCCATATGCTGCTGGAGAGGTTGGCGGTGATATCTTCGGTGAGGCCAAAGACTTTTCCCGCCTCGCGGATGGCGCTGCGCGGGCGGTAGCAGATGACGGCCGCCGTCAGGGCAGCGCGGTGGCGGCCATAGCGCCGGTATATATTCTGAATGACCTCCTCGCGGCGTTCATGCTCGAAATCGACGTCGATATCGGGTGGTTCCCGGCGCTCCTGGCTGATGAAGCGTTCGAACAGAAGATCAATCTGCATCGGATCGACGGCGGTGATGCCGAGAACATAACAGACGGCGGAATTGGCGGCCGAGCCACGGCCCTGGCAGAGGATGTTCTGACTTTTGGCAAAACTTACGATGTCGTGGACAGTCAGGAAATAGGCGGCAATCTGCATCTCATGAATGAGGGCCAGTTCCTTCTCGAGTGCCGCCTTCACCTTGTCCGGAATGACGCCCGCATAGCGTGATTTGGCGCCGTCCCAGGTGAGGTCCGTCAAATGCTGTTGCGGCGTTTTCTCCCTTGGAACCGGCTCGTCGGGATAATTATATTTGAGCTGATCAAGCTTGAAATTGATCCGCTCCGCAAAGCGGATTGTTTCGGTGATGGCTTCGGGCGCTTTCCGGAAAAGCCTGGCCATTTCATCGGCTGATTTCAGATGGCGCTCGGCATTGGCTTCCAGGAGGCGGCCGGCCTCGTCAAGTGTCGTATGCTCGCGGATACAGGTCACGACATCGTGGAGCTCACGGCGCTCCGGGCAGTGATAGAGTACGTCATTGGTGGCCAGCAGGGGCACGCCGGTGGCGGCACCCAGGCGCTTGAAATACGCGAGACGCCGCTGATCGTCACCGTGATGAAGCATGGCGGCGCCGAGCCAGATGCGGTCTGGCGCCATGGCGCTCAGATTTTCGAGCAGGGACTTGAGACCAGTGTTGACGGACTTCTTGTTTTCCGCGCCGGGATTTTTATTCCAGAATTTTTTAAGTGGTTCAACGCTGGTGGCGGGCCTGTCGGGATGGGGCGGCATGACCACCAGCAACAGGCCCTCCTGCCATTTCAGGAGATCATCGAACGCGATATGACATTCGCCTTTCGGCGCCTGTAATTTTCCAGCACTCAGCAGGCGGCAGAGATTTCCATAGGCGGTCCGGTCAACCGGATAGGCCAGGATATCGGGCGTGCCATCCATGAAAACCAGGCGCGCGCCAACGAAAAAATCCGGCTTGCCGCCCTTGATGTCCTGATGGGCCGCATAGGCGCGCACGATACCCGCCAGACTGTTGCGGTCGGCGATGCCGATGGCGGCAAGCCCCAGTTCCGCTGCTGACTGAACCAACTCCCTGGGGTGCGATGCGCCACGCAAAAACGAATAATTCGTCGTCACCGCGAGTTCGGCATAGGCGGTCATGAAAACAACCCGTGCAAAAACCATTGCGCATCGGCCCGGCTGCGATAGAGCCAGTAACGCCTGCCCTCCTCATCCTCGATGCGGAAATAATCCCGGCATGATTGCGCTTCCTCATGGCGCCACCATTCCATGGCGATGCGCTCGGGGCCTTCATGGCGGATAATGGCGCGGCTGGCGCGGCGCCAATTCAGCCGGGCGATGGTGGCGAGATTGATCGGCTCCGGCCTTGCAAACATGCGCAAGGGCCGGCGC
Source organism: Aestuariivirga sp. (assembly GCA_046594125.1). Lineage (GTDB taxonomy): Bacteria > Pseudomonadota > Alphaproteobacteria > Rhizobiales > Aestuariivirgaceae > Aestuariivirga. The sequence goes on along the minus strand of JBKJQD010000087.1, from coordinate 3,280 downwards.
GGGGCGGCACCCGTTTGCGGCAATTTTTTCCAGCCGCGTTTTGACGGCGGTGCGGTTTGCGCGGGCACGGCGCTGAAGGATTTTTCCGGGATACGAGTATCATTCGGCTGAAAACTCAAAATGCGGTTCGAGCCGAAGCGCGCGGCGAGGCGATCAACCAGGAAACCGATTTCTTTTTTTGCAGCCAGATCGGAATCAAGACCCGTGGCTTCGGGTTTGAAACACTCCACTTGCGTGGCCGAAAGGCGGACAAGATCAAATCCAAAACCCGGATCAAGCGGATCGGCCAACGCGTCCAGTTTTTCGCGGAACAGGCGCAGGATAATGTCCGGATCGCGGGTGGCCATGCCCAGGGTGATGCTTATATTCCGCAACGCACCATCGGTGCGGAAGAATGTTGCCTCCAGCCGCCGCGCCCCCATGCCATTTTCCTGCATCCTCCCGGACAGGGCCGTGCTGAGAGACTTGAGTGTGGCGATGATCAGGTCATCGGTGGCGACAGGTTCGGCAAGGGCTTGTTCATGGCAATACTCAGCACGCGGCAGGCGCGGCGAAATGGGCTGTCCGCCCTGCCCCAGAATTTCATCGAGAGCGGAAAGTATCGCCGCTCCAAAGCGCGCGGTGATTTCGGAGCGTTGGCGGCTGGCCACCTGCCCCACGGTTTTCAATCCGGCGCGGCGGAAAGCGTGGCTGATCGCGGGGTCAAGGCCCAAAGCCTCAACCGGCAGAGGCGTGATGGCTTCCGCTTCACAGCCCGGCTCGATGACAACGTCATCCCGATAGCACGCCAGGGCACGCGCCGCGGCGGCGGTTGCCGCAATGGCCCCGCGCACCGCGAAACCTTGCGCTTCGAGGCTTGTCCTTATGCGGTGCAGCAGGGCTGGTTCGCCGCCAAAAAGATGCGACGCGCCGGTGACATCAAGCAACAGCCCGTGCCGGCCATCCAGCGCGATATGGGGCGTGAAGCGGTCACACCAATTGGCAATGCGCTCCAGCACTTGCGCGTCCGCCGTTTCGTCAGCGGGCACCACCTCGAGTGCAGGCAACATGGCGCGGGCATCGGCCAGGGGCTGGCCAGCCCTGAGACCCAGCGCGGTTGCCTGGCGGTCCACCGCCTGCAGGGCCATGGCATTTTTGACTTTGCCCACAATGACCAGGGGCGGGGCCGCAACGGCGGTCTTTTCGCGGCGTTGCAGCCGATCAGTCGGCAGCCGCGGAAACCACAGGGCCAGGATGCGTCTTGGCGGTTTCCGGGGCTTTGAAGATACGCTCATTACCATTCCACTCCATCACCCACGCACCGGTTTGCCCATGCCGGTTGCGCAGAAGCTCCACCTGAAAAACTGGCTGCCCCCAACTTTCATCTTGCATTGCCGAGGATGCGGCGCGCACCAGCCAGCGGGTTTCGGCCGTGCTGAAACCGGGCTCCGCATAAAAGTGCAAAAGAACGGCGGTGACGGATTTTTGCGCGCAAGCCAATGTCAGACGCCGGCTGGCCGTCATATCGGCAAGCCTGGCACGGCCCGGAATTTCAATCACCACCGCGCCAAGGGCGGCACAGGACAGCGCGTCATTGGCGGCGCGCAAGCCATCGCTTGAATTGGCCACGCAAAGCAGCAACAGGCGCGAGGGATCAAGACCAAATTCCAGAAATCCCGTAGCGGAAAGTTCACCAAATTCAAGTGCTGAAAAATCCTGCCTGATCCACAGCAGGTGCCGGCTCCCCGCCACCCGCATGGCAAGCCCGGCGGCAAAACCAGTCGCCACCGCCTCATGGCCAATGACGCTGAAAACCTCATGCAGCGCGCCGCGTTCAAGCCCTCCCTTCAGGCAGAAATCGGCGGCGGCATGGCCGAGCGGCATACGGATTGCCGTTTCCCCAAGCCCCGGCCTGGCTAGAGACGCCCGAAGGGCCGCTATTTTTTCCGCATGCATGAATATATTCAAGAACAAAACCAGAACATTGTCAAGACGGCGCGCGGTGCGCCCCAAGAGTGAAAAGTGTGGATAGAGGGATTGCCTGCAAAGAAACTGTCAGAGATAGCCAAGAAGGCATCGAAATTTCGTTGGCCCGTGTAGTTTGAGCTTGACGATGTTAATTTTTTCGACCACAAATGAGGTTGATGAAATTAACATGGGACTCAAGAATGGCCGCCGACCGCATTGTCGCTCAGAGTTACGAAGTCGCATCGCGACTAAATCAGTTTGGTCTGACGGTCGGCGATCTCATCGGCGTCGTCCATCAGGCGGTGGCTGCCAAGGCGGCTTCCGTGCTGAACCATCCACTCAATGCAGCGGGCCAGTTGTCCTATATATACGGTACAGGCGCGTTGCGCGACGTGCTCCGCCCGAAGGGCTGGCAGATCGACCGTACTGGCAACATCGAAGCCACCTTCGATCCGAAAGGCGGGATCAAGGTTGTGTTCCAGAACGCGGACAGCGCCTGCGAAGACGAGCGGGATCCCAAGGCCATTTCCGACAAAGGGCCAGCCGCCTCGAAGGCAGTCGATCAAGGCCAATACAACTTGTTCCCCGAATACGATATCGAAGACGAAGAGAAGCGGAAGAAAGAGAAAGCAGCCCTCTGGTATCTGTTCGTCTACATCAACGGAGATGATGTCCGCGCTGAACTGTCGTTTCCCAAGAGGATTGAAGACCGTCAATTCAAAGGTTTCAATGAGCGCATTTACATCATCAAGCCAGGCGAATGGGACAGCATGATGCCCAAGATCGGCGATTCCGAACCGCCACTGCAGGACTTTGAAATAAACGTCACTCGCAAAAGTTAAGACTTATGTTCAATCCAAAGAGATTGAGCCTTGCCCGAAAGAGGCGACGGCTTAGCAGCAAAGGATTCGCTGAATTGATCGGTATGTCACCGGTAACGGTGACGCGCCTAGAAAAAGCGAACAATGAACCTGAACCAGAAACCGTAGATTTGATCGCAAGAAAACTCGGCTTCCCGCGCGAGTTTTTCTTTGGCGGCGACATCGACGATTTGGGGAAGGACACGGCCAGCTTTCGTAGCCTTACATCCATGACGGCGCGTGAGCGTGATGCTGCATTGGCGTCAGGGTCGCTCGCATATCTGCTATCAGATTACGTAGCCGGGAAGTTCAATTTGCCAGAACCAAAGCTGATTGATCTTTCGCACGAACGCGATTCTGCGGCAGCAGCACGGGCTTTGCGTCAGGTGTGGGCGCTTGGTGAGCAGCCGATCAGTAGCATGATTAAATTGCTTGAATCGAAAGGCGTTCGGGTGTTCTCACTTGCTGAGAAC
>JBKJQD010000060.1:0-7940 GCA_046594125.1 Aestuariivirga sp. | reverse complement strand
TCGCCGTGCGCGATCATTCGGACAGGGATCAATTGCTCCTCAGCTCGTGGAAGCGCTGCATGGATAGCCACCGGCTTGATCCCACCGTGCTGCGGCCCGCCGTGATCGTCGAGGACGGACGGCTGCGCGAGCATCGTGAGGCGATGGACGATCTGCTGCGCACCGCGCGCTTCGGCGTCGAGGCTCTTTATCACCAGGTTGCGGGTCTTGGTTATGTGCTGCTCCTCACCGACAATGAGGGCATCACCGTCGATTACATCGGCGATGAAGGCACCACGGATTATCTACGCGGGGCCGGTCTCTATCTTGGGGCAGACTGGAACGAGGCGCGGGCTGGCACCAACGGAACCGGCACCTGTATCGCCACCGGCGAGGCGATGACGGTACATCAGACCGATCACTTCGATGCCATGCACATCCCGCTGTCCTGCACGGTGGCGCCGATTTTCGATCCCACCGGCAATCTCTCGGCCGTGCTCGATATCTCGGCACTGCGCACACCGAAGGAGAAGTCCAGCCAATACCTTGCTCTGCAGGTCGTCAAGAATTTTGCGCACCGGATTGAGACCGCAAACCTGATCCGCTCGTGTTCACGTAGCTGGATTGTCAAGCTCACCTCCAACCAGGCGTTGGCGGAAGTTGATCTCGAATATGTGCTGGTGCTGGATTCCTCCGGCCGCATTACCGGTTTCAACCATTTCGGCCGGCAGCTGCTGGCGCAGGAGGCGGGGGTGGACTGGCGCGCGACCAGCCAGCTTCTCGGGCGGCCGATCAGTGACTTCTTCGACTGCGAGATCGACAGCCTCACGCGTTTTGTGGCGCCTAACGCCATCGAACGCAATGTCGTGCGGCCGCTCCACAGCGGGCGCAACCTTTTCATACAGGTGGTGCCGCCGGCCACCATCCGCATCCTGACACCGGCGTCTCCTCAGCAGGAGGAATTCAAGCTGTCGCCCCCGCTGAAGGCCGTGGCGGGCGAGGAAGCTTCGATCCAGCGCAACCTGACCAGAGTCTCGCGCCTGATCAACACCAACATGAGCATTCTCGTGCACGGCGAGACAGGCACCGGCAAGGAGTTTCTCGCCAAGGCCATTCACCTCTCGAGTGCACGCGCCAATCGGCCTTTCGTGCCGGTCAATTGCGCGGCGTTGCCCGAGAACCTGATCGAAAGCGAACTCTTCGGCTATGAGAGTGGATCGTTTACCGGAGCGCTCGCCAAGGGCAAAAAAGGCCTGATCCGCGAGGCCCATGGCGGCACGCTGTTCCTCGACGAAATCGGCGACATGCCGCTCGGCTTGCAGACCCGCCTGCTGCGCGTGCTGGCCGAGCGCGAAGTCACGCCGATTGGCGCGCTCAAGGCCACCGCGGTCGACATGCGGGTGATCACCGCCACGCATCGCGATCTTCTCGATCTCATCCGGCAGGGCAAATTTCGCGAGGACCTGTATTTCCGCCTCAACGGCGCCACCATTGCATTGCCTCCACTGCGGCAGCGTTCAGATTTGCCGTGGATCGTCGCGCAACTGCTTGAGAGAAGACCCTGTGCCGATGGCGTACGGCGCAGCATCTCGCGGCCGGCCCTTGGCGTATTGAGCGTCTATTCGTGGCCCGGCAACATCCGCGAACTTGTCAACGTGATTGATTTTGCCTGCGCCATCGCGGCCGATCCGGAAATCACCATCGCGGATCTTCCGGACCAGGTGTTCCGGCGCCGGCTGGACGGGCCGCCAGATACTGAGGACAGGCTGACCCCAGCCGCAGCCAGCGAGGCCGCAACGCTGCGCGAGAATCTGCGGCGCGCCGGATGGAATGTTTCCGCCACCGCGCGGCTTCTTGGCATTGACCGCACCACGCTGCACCGCCGCATGCGGCGGCTTGGCGTAACCCCGCCGCCACGCGCCACATAAATGGGCGCCACACCTGTGGCGCCGTGGCGCCACAGTGCTGCAAGAGTGGCCTCAACCTTTTGCAGTTGCACATGCTTCTGACGTCATTTGGGCTGAAATCGCCCTCGCGCATTTCGCATCTGCTAACTGGCACGCTCCTTGCTCATTCGTTAACCTAAAAAAGTAACAACGCTCAGGGTTCAAATGGGAAGCGCCATTGGCATCATCGCCAATCCGGTCTCAGCGCGCGATATCCGCCGCGTCATCGCGAATGCCACCGCGCTGCAGATCACCGACCGTGCGAACATCGTGTTGCGCGTGCTGTCCTGCGTGAAAGCCTGTGGCGTCGACAAGGTCTACATGATGCCGGAAAACGGCGGCATCCGGCATCACGTCCGCCGCGGCATCGACCGCGCCGAGAACCAGGGCCTCAAGCACTTCCCGGCGATTGAATATCTCGACTACAAGATATCGGGAACCGTCGACGATACCTTCAAGGCCGGGCGGCTGATGAACGAGAAAGGCGTGGCCGCTATCGTCGTACTGGGTGGTGATGGCACGCACCGCGCCGTGGTCACGGCATGTGGCGACGTTCCAATTGCCGGCATCTCGACGGGCACCAACAATGCCTTCCCCGAACATCGCGAGCCGACGATCACCGGACTGGCTGTCGGCCTCGCGGTGACCGGCAAGGTTCCGGCCGCCGAGGCCTTCCTGCCCAACAAGAAACTCGTGGTGCGCGTCAACGGCCGTGAGGAATTCGCCCTCGTCGACGTGGCAGTAGTCACGGAACGCTACATTGGTGCCCGGGCGCTGTGGCGCACCGAGACATTCCGTGAGTTGTTCGTCACTTTTGCTGACCCGGAAGTAATAGGCATGTCGGCAATCGCCGGCCTGTTGACGCCGGTGACCCGGCTTGACGCTCACGGCCTGCATGTGCGCCTGGCGCCGGAAGACGAAGCCAGCATCATGCTCGATACGCCGATTGCGCCTGGCTATATGCGCGGCATCGGCATCCGCGACTATGAACCGATGACGCCCGGCGTGAAATACCGGCCGCAAATCCCCGCTGGATCGATCGCCCTGGATGGTGAGCGCGAATTCTCCTTCTCCGACAATGATGAGGTGACCATCGAACTTGTGACAGATGCCTTCAAGACTGTGAATGTGAGCGGCTGCATGCAGTACGCCTCGCGTCACGGACTGATGCGTATGAACCAGAAACCCAAAACTTAAACACTGGGAGGAAACTGATGACTGCCCCAAATTCAACAGCTGGAATATTCCCGCTTGACAAGCCTGATCTCCTCAAGGCCTATCGCACCATGCGGACGATCCGCGAATTCGAGGAGCGTCTCCACGCCGAGTTCGCCAAGGGCGACATTCCGGGCTTCGTACATCTCTATGCCGGCGAAGAAGCCGCCGGCACCGGCATCATGATGCATCTGGAGGACAAGGACCGGATTGCCTCGACCCACCGTGGTCACGGCCATTGCATCGCCAAGGGTGTGGATCCGCGCGAAATGATGGCGGAGATCTATGGCAAGGTGTCAGGCTCCTGCCGCGGCAAGGGCGGTTCGATGCACATCGCCGATCTCTCGAAGGGCATGATGGGCGCCAACGGCATTCTCGGGGCCGGCGCACCTCTGGCGTGCGGCGCGGCGCTGGCCGCGAAGTATCGCGGCGATGGCGCGGTGGCGATCTCCTTCGTGGGCGATGGCGCTTCGAACCAGGGTACGTTCCTGGAAAGCCTCAACCTCGCGGCGGTGTGGAATCTGCCGGTGATCTTCGTGGTGGAAAACAACGGTTACGCCGAAGCCACCTCGCGCGATTATGCCGTGGCGGTGGACTCCTATGTCGACCGCGCCGCGGGCTTCGGCCTGCCCGGTGTCACTGTCGACGGGCTCGATTTCTTCGCGGTCTATGAAGCCGCGGGCGAAATCATCAAGCGCGCCCGCCAGGGCGGCGGACCGGCTCTGCTCGAATGCAAGATGATCCGCATGTTCGGCCACTTCGAGGGCGACCAGCAAACCTATCGCGGCAAAGGCGAACTCGAAGACATCCGCGCCAACAAGGATTGCATCCGGCTGTTTGCCGATCGCGTCACCGAGTCCGGGGTAATTGGCCGTGGCGAACTTGATTCGATCGACCGCGAGGTGGTGGCCCAGATCCAGGAGGCATCCGACTTCGCCAAGGCAGCGCCGCTGCCGACAGCCGCCGACCTCTTGACCGACGTTTATGTCAGCTACTAATCGCAGGGAGTAACGAAAAATGGCACGCAAGATTACAATGCGTCAGGCAATCAACGAGGCGCTTGACCAAGAAATGGCCCGCGATCCGAGCGTCTTCATCATGGGCGAGGACATTGTCGGCGGCGCGGGTGGCCAGGGAGAGGAGGATGCCTGGGGCGGCGTTCTCGGCGTCACCAAGGGCCTCAATGCCAAGTATAAGGGCCGCCTGCTCGATACGCCGCTTTCGGAGTCGGCTTACATCGGTGCCGCGGTTGGCGCGGCGGCCTGCGGCATGCGTCCGGTCGCCGAATTGATGTTCCTCGACTTCATGGGCGTCTGCTTCGACCAGATTTTCAATCAGGCCGCCAAGTTCAAATACATGTTTGGCGGCAAGGCGCAAACGCCAGTCGTCATCCGCGCCATGGTGGGCGCCGGCTTCCGTGCCGCCGCCCAGCACAGCCAGATGCTCACGCCGCTGTTCGTACACATCCCCGGCCTCAAGGTGGTGTGCCCGTCGAATGCCTATGACGCGAAGGGCCTGCTGATCCAGTCGATCCGCGACAACGATCCGGTAATCTTCTGCGAACACAAGAACCTCTACGCGACAGAAGCCGACGTTCCGGCGGAATCCTATGCGATCCCGTTCGGCGAGGCCAGCATCGTGCGCGAGGGCAATCATGCCACGATCATCACCTACGGCATGATGGTGAACCGCTCGATGGATGCCGCCGCGGCTCTGGCGAAAACCGGCGTCGAGTGCGAGGTCGTCGATCTGCGCACACTGTCTCCCATCGACTGGGATACGGTGATGGACAGCGCGTCGAAGACCGGCCACGTGGTTTGCGTCGATGAAGCCAATCCGCGCTGCTCGATTGCATCCGACGTCTCGGCGATGATCACCCAGGAATGCTTCAAGGCGCTCAAGGGCCCGATCCAGATGGTGACGGCGCCACATACGCCGGTGCCGTTCTCGCCGGTGCTCGAAGATCTCTACATCCCCTCGGCCGCCGCCATAGTGAAAGCCGTCAATAAATCGATGGCGCACTGAAGCGGCGCTTTAATTCAAGTGAGGTTGTGACAATGACTGATACCAGGATTGTGCCGATCGTCATGCCCAAGTGGGGCCTCTCCATGAAAGAGGGAAAAGTGACGGGCTGGCTGTTGGAGGACGGCTCGAAGATCAATGCCGGTGACGCGATCCTCGAGGTCGAAACCGACAAGATCGCGGGGTCCGTCGAGGCTTCCGACGCGGGCGTCTTACGGCGCCGCGTCGGCCAGCCAGATACAGTTTATCCGGTGAAAACGCTTCTGGGCGTCATCGCCGACCCCTCTGTTCCCGACTCCGAGATCGATACCTTCGTCGCGTCCTATGTGGCACCCGCGGCCGATGAGGGCGATGAGGATCAGGGGGCCCAGTACGAGTATGCCGAGACGGCGGCCGGCAGCCTCCGTTACGCCAAACGCGGCTCGGGCGAGGATACACTGATCCTCGTTCATGGCTTTGGCGGCGACCTCGACAACTGGCTGTTCAACATCGATGCACTGGGCGAGAAGGCCACTGTCTATGCCCTCGATCTGCCCGGCCACGGCCAGTCGACCAAGAAGCTCGACAATCCTGGCCTGAAGGCGCTGACCGAATCGTTGGCGGGCTTCATGGCCAAGCTCGGCATTGCCAATGCACATATCGCGGGCCATTCGATGGGCGGCGCCATCGCCATGCGGATGGCGGCGGAGCATCCGGAAAAGGTCAAGTCTCTGACGTTGATTTGCCCAGCCGGGCTCGGCCCGGAAATCGGCGGCTATGTCGACGAATATGTCGCAGCAACTGGCCGGAAGGACCTGAAACCGGTGCTGGAACAGCTCTTCGCAGACAAGAGCCTGGTAAGCCGCCAGCTCGTCGACGACGTCCTTAAGTACAAGCGCCTTGACGGTGTGGACAGCGTGCTCAGAAGCTTGTCCATTGCACTGTTCGGCGGGCGCAAACAGCAGGATGCGCCGGGCGCCAGGCTGGCTGGCAAGCTGCCGTCCACGCTCATCATCTGGGGCAAGGAAGACCAGATCATCCCGGCTACCCACGCTGCCAACCTGCCAGGGGCCAAGGTCCACGTCATCGAAGGCGCGGGCCACATGGTGTTCATGGAGAAAGCCAGCGATGTGAACAACCTTATCAAGGCGCACATCGCTGGCTCCTGACCATACAAACTCCAGCCGCTGACACGGCTGAAGAAAGGAGGGCCAAAGATCACGGAAGCCTAGGACTGTCCGCGAGCTGCGAAGCCGATGCTAACGGCCGCGCATCTCTTCTTGGATCGACACAACAATGAAAATCAACATGGGAGAAAACGCGCATGTTTTCGATTCCGAAAAATGCTGTCTATAAGCGCGTCAGCCGGCGCAAATTCCTGGAACTGGGCGGCGGTGCGGCCTCGGCTCTTGGTGTGGGCGGCATGACGCTTGGCCTCAGCTCCACCATCACCCGCACCCCGGTGCAAGCGGCGTCCGCGGATGACGCCAAGTGGAAACAGTATGCCGGTTCAAAGCTGGTATTCATGTCGGAGAACACCCCGCCATCTTTCGCTATCCGCGATAACATCAAGACCTTCACCGACAAGACCGGAATCGAGGTGACCATTCTCACCGACGATCTGCCCGTGGTGCAGCAGAAGGTCGGGATCGACCTGCGCGGCGGCAAGGCTGACTATGTTCTCAATTATGTTCAGGACAAACCGATCGGATCGCCGTTCGCCGATTTCTACGCCGATATGACGCCGATGTTCGGTGACAGCACGCTGCCGCAGGACCCCGAGGGCTACGGCGATGACGCATGGTTTACCAACTTCCTGTCAGCCTGCGGGCGCTTCTACCAGAAGGGCAAGATCGTGGCGCTGCCCTACGACGCGGCCATCGCCTGCACCTTCTACCGCCAGGATGTGTTCGAGGCCAACTCCAAGGATTTCGAAGCCGAGTATGGCCACCGGCTCGAATTCACCAAGGATTCGACTTGGCAGGACGTCATCGACATGGCGGCGTTCTTCAAGAAAGCCAAGGAAGGCGGCAAGGACGTGCCATACGGCTACGCCCAGCACCAGGGTTCTTTCGCCTGGACAACGCAGCTTGATATTCAGCGCTTCCTGTTCGCCAACGGCCGGTGGTTGGACTGGAACATCGACGACGTCTATGGTTCAAAGACGCCGGGCAAGACCAACTGGGGCGACGAGCAATCGATCCTGATGATGACGAAGTTCAAGGAGCTGGCCGACGTCTGCCACCCCGACAACCTCGCCAACGGCACGCTTGAGCTCAACACTGTGTACCAGTCGGGCAACATTGCGATGCAGACGCAGTATCACGAGTTCGCGGCGTCAATCGAGGACGAGTCGAAATCGCGGGCGGCGGGCGGCAAGACCGCCTATGCACCGTGCCCGAAGGGCGTTCCGTCGTGGATCAAGAATGGCGGCGAAGCTGTCAACGGCACCAACTGCGGCATCGGCGGTATCGGTATCAACAACAATGCCTCCGAGGACCTGAAGCGGGCGGCCTACATCTTCGCGATCTGGTCTGTGTCGCAGGAGAACCAGTTCAACGTTCTCAAAGGCCTCGGCGGCACGCCAACCCGCAAGTCGGTGGTGGCGCGCGATGAAGTGCAGAAAGCCAAGCAGCGGCCAACCACCATGCCCAATGCCCTGACCTTTGACGCCGTCTATGACTACGGCATCAAGGATCCGCATTTTGTAATCGGGCCCAAGATCCCGAATGCCAACGAGTTTTACTCGATCCTCGCGGCGGAAGTGCAGAAGTGCCTGTCGAACGAGCAGTCTCCGGA
>JBKJQD010000328.1:0-25844 GCA_046594125.1 Aestuariivirga sp. | reverse complement strand
CCGTCTCAAGTTCGAGGCCTTTGTTCACACCTACGTACAACCGGCCGGCAATCTGAATACCCGCAGTGTTCTCGATGTGGGTTCCCGGCAAACCAATGAGAAATCCTATAGCTACCGCACGGAACTTGATACGTATGGTCTAAATTACACGGGGATCGACATTGAGGCGGGCTTCAATGTCGATATTGTGCCGGCCAACCCCTATGTCTGGGATGAGATTGCAAATGAAACCTTTGATTTTGTCATTTCCGGCCAAGCCTTTGAGCACAACCCGTTCATGTGGGTGACCACGGCTGAAATCGCCCGGGTACTGAAACCTGGCGGCATGGCTTTCATCGTTGCGCCCAGTGCCGGCAAGGTACATCGCTACCCCTTTGACTGCTGGCGGTATTTTCCGGATTCTTGGGCAGCTCTGGCAGCCGTTACGCAGCTTGAACTGGCCGAGTCGCTGCGCGAGCCGGCTGAACTTGTGGAAAGAATCAGCGGCGGGCGGTGGGTGGATTCGGCGGCTATTCTCCGCAAGCCACCGTTCGCCAGTAAGACTGACAAAAAGAATTTTTATGACAACTTGGCGGGGTTGACCGCCCCCCTGAAGAAGCGCCGCTACAATGTTATTCCGGCAGCAATCAACGAAGGACCATGCTTTGCACGGTACTTTGAGGTTGCCATGGGCATGGCGCCCATCGACCGCACTGAGAGACGGGCCACCCGTATCGCAGCCCGCCGGGCCGCCCGAAAAAATGAAAAAACTGAAGGCGCACGCCTGGCAAAACCCCAAAGCGAGAAGCCCCCCGTCAGCAACAAGAAGCGTGCTGAACGGATCGCGGCGCGGCGGAAAGCCCGCCAGCTTCGGCACGGCGCATAGAGCCGTCGCTTAATTTTCGGGGTAGTAGACGCCGGTGCGCGGGTCCTGGCGCAGCTTGGTGACCGAGCGCGGTTGCCGCGGACTTGTGGACTTCACCCGCACCTTGGCGGCGTCCAATTCGCGCATCATGTGACGAATGGCCAGCAGGCCCAAAACACCCGCCACCAGCATCGTCAACAGCTTAAAAGTAAACATCCGAACCTCCGTTGGGTCCCGCCTGAGTTAATCATATACCGAAACGCGACCACATTGCACGTGTTTCCAGTGACGCAATGAACGAATCCGAAACATCGGCCGCCGTGCCCAGCCCAAGCCGCCTGAGGCCCCAGCCTTGTGGCGCGGAAATAAGCCGGATGATGAGTTTTTCGCCAAACTTGCCACGCAAAATGGCATGCATGTGGCCAATGCCGTCGATCAGACCCCTCTCCAGTGCCTGGCGCCCGGCCCAGAAGGCGCCGGAGAACAATTCCTGTTCGTCGCCCTTGAGCTTGCCCGCCCGGCGCTGGCGCACCAGGTCCTTGAAGGCGCCATGGATATCGGCCTGCAGTGACAGCAGACGCTCGACGTCCTCCGGTTTTTCCGGCTGGAACGGATCGAGAATGGCTTTGTTTTCGCCAGACGTATGGACGCGGCGCTCAACGCCGAGCTTGCCCAGGGCCTCGACAAAGCCGAAGCCCGCCGAGATGACGCCAATCGAACCGATCACCGAACTGTCGTCAGCGTAGATCTCATCGCCGGCACAGGCCAGCCAGTAACCGCCCGAAGCTGCCACGTCCTCGCAGAAGACGAAGACTGGAAGCTTGTGCTCGGCGGCGAGTTCGCGGATGCGGGCATGGATCAGCGCCGACTGCACCGGCGAGCCGCCCGGCGAGTTCAGCGCCAGGGCAACACCGGCAATGCCTTTGCGGAAAGCCTTTTCGAGAAGCGGGTTGGCGTCCTTGAAGGTAAGCGGCGGCTTCAGCGGCGTACCAACGCCGATGGCGCCATGCAGGCGCACCAGATTGACCACCGGAACCGATTTGCGGAACCTCAGCGGGATGAGCTTCGCCAAGAAGGATTGCTGTGCCATGCGCAATAGATAGGGCGCGCGAGCACCGATCACAAGCCGGTCAGCGCAGACGCCAGGCCATGCCGTCGCGCAGGATGGCGTCGGCCTCGGGGGTGAACTGGGAGGACTGGTCGTGGAGAATGAGGCCGGGCAGCAGTTGCATCGGCGCCTTGGAACCCTTCACACCCTGGACGATGACGCGCGAAGCGGCAGTGCCTTCACGGGCATAGAGGGGGGCAATGCGGATGTCGCCGAAACGCTCGTCCATGACCTGCAGCAGCTTGCCCAGCGAATCAGCGCGGTGGACGACGGTGACGGTGCCGCGCAGCGCCACCATGGTGTAGAGCACTTTCATCCACAGGTCGAGATCGCCTGGTCCGAAGGCATGGGCCTGGGCCTTGAGCAGGTTGGGCGATGGCGTCGATTTGCCATCCTCGAAATAAGGCGGGTTGGCAAAGCCGTGGCTGAAGGAACCATGCGACGGCATGGAGGCCAGATCCTTGCGCAGCGCCTCCTTGATGTCGGAATGGATCACCCGGATATTATCGGCAAAGCCATTGCGCTTAGCGTTCTCCTCGCACAGCAAAGCGTAGCGGACGGCGATCTCGATGCCGGTCAGATGGACGTCCGGATTGCGCGCCACGGTGCACAGCGCCGCGACACCGGTGCCGATGCCCGCCTCGTAGACGGTTTCGCCGGGGTTGCACGGAATGGTGGCGGCCAGAAACACCGAATCGATGCCGGCGCGAAAACCTTTTTCGGGCTGCAGGATGCGCAGGCGTCCACCGAGGAACCCATCCTCGGTCAAAGACGCGGGCACACCTGCCCCCGGTGGCGGGGGCGGCGGGGCCGGATAGGCTGTGGCGCTCATCTGCATCCGCCCCAATCTAACTGTTGATGGTTAGCGAGGCGTTACCGAGTGCCAATTTGGCCCGCTCGAGATCGTCCGCCTCGACCATCACCCGGCGCGGGATGGCGCCGACCGAGCCTTCAAGCGCGCTCATGTGGTTGTCCAGCACTATGTGGCCGATGCCTGCCTCGTTGAGGACATGCATCACGAAGGACAGGTAGACCAGATCGTTGCTGCGCAGAAGTTCCCGCATGGTGCCGCCACCTTGCCTGTTCGGCGCACCGCCGTAAATGGCCGCAGTGTCCGATGCTTGACGAAGTGTTCCTGGCTCACCCCGCGCCAACCGGTCACGCTGGCTTGGCAGCGGGGCCACGCCTATGCTTTAAGGATTACGAAAGATTTAGAAAGGTGGCCCGATGGGCGTCGTCATTCCCTTCGAAGGTTCAGGCAGCGAGCGGCGGGCCAGTATCGATCCGCTGGTGCAGCTGACCTTCGCCGACATGGAGCGGGTCAATGAATCGATTCTGTCGCATGCCCGCAGCCATGTGGAGCTGATCCCAGAAATCGCCAGCCACCTGATCAATTCCGGCGGCAAGCGCATCCGCCCGATGCTGACGCTGGCCGCCGCCCGCATGTGCGGCTATGGCGGCAGCGACCATCTGAAGCTCGCCACCGCGGTGGAATTCATGCACACCGCCACCCTGCTCCATGACGATGTGGTGGACGAAAGCGACCTGCGCCGCGGCAAGCAGGCGGCACGCGTCATCTGGGGCAATCAGGCCAGCGTGCTGGTGGGCGACTATTTGCTGGGCCAGGCCTTCAAGATGATGGTCGAGACCGGCTCGCTTGAGGCGCTGCGCATCCTGTCCAATGCCGCCTGCGTCATCGCCGAAGGTGAGGTGCTGCAGCTTTCGGTGTCGCAGGATACCTCGACCACCGAGGACGCCTACATGCAGGTGATTGTCGCCAAGACGGCGGCACTGTTCGCGGCGGCTGCCGAAGTGGGCGCCGTGGTGGCCAGCCGGCCGCGTGATGAGCAGGCGGCACTTCAATCCTATGGCCGCAATCTCGGCATCGCCTTCCAGCTTGTCGACGACGCACTCGATTATACGGGATCGACCGCCAAGCTCGGCAAGGGGGTGGGTGACGATTTCCGCGAACGCAAGATCACGCTGCCCGTCGTCTTATCCTTCAGGCGCGGCAGCAAGGAGGAGCGGAACTTCTGGAAACGCACCCTCGAAGAGGGCAACCAGACCGATGACGATCTGCTCTATGCCAAGAAACTGATGGAACGCCACGGCGCGCTGGATGACACGGTGGAGCGCGCCAACCACTACGGCGACATCGCCCGTGACGCCTTGGCCATCTTCCCGGACAGCGGCTTGAAAGCCGCCCTGCTGGAAGCCGTCGATTTCTGCGTGGCGCGGGCGTATTGACGGGGACTTCGGTGCTGCCGGGCGTTGGCCGAAATTTCCATCTGACGGGCTCGTGCTGTCAGGGTTCAGCCTTGGTCTTCCAGAAGCAAGCCCGCGGACAGATATGCCGCCAATTCACGGTCAACGGTGGTCTGGGCTATTTCGAGCAGTGTTTCCTCGTCGGTCACCGGGTTCCCCGCCAGTGCTACCGTTGCCGAACCGGAAGCCAGCCGCTCAAACAGGGCGCCGGCGAGTGCTTCGCGGCTGCGGCTGCCATCGGCCAACGACAGCAGCAAGCGCGCCTGCGACGACATGTGATAGACGCTGTGGAGTTGCGTGGCGGTCCTTTCCAGCCCGTCTCTCGCGTCCTTCAGCGCAAGCCGCCAGATTTTCGGAAATTCCGGAACGGCGTGGGCGCATGGCAGGGGTTCGGCCGACAGGTCAAGCATTCCCTGACGCAATAACTCCATGAAGGAGTTGCGCAAGTGCTGATGAAATCCGGCATCGGGCTGGGACACCGGTAGCAGGCTGGCGAGATTGCGGAAGGCGGGACGCCGTTGCAACAGGCGCTGCAGCGCATCAACTGTTGCCATATCGTGAATGGTGATGAACCTGTGCTTCTGACTGCCGAAGCGCCAAGAGTCAGTGCCGGCAACCTGCGACAGGGTGGCTTCCTCCGGCGCACCGAGATAGATGGTGTCGATGCGGCCGTCCGGCAGCGAGCGGTCGGCTGCGAGCGCTGTCCTTTCATGGACCAGCAATGATCGGCGGAAGGTGCGGCCCGTCATGATGTCGAGATACTGCTCGGCGGCGTAATTGCCTCCGCCCGACAACTCGCGGATTGCCGATCCGGCGGCTTCGCCCGCGGCTTCCGGAAAGTTCGCCTTGAAGTCCGCATCCGCCAGGTGTGCTAGACCGTGACCGGATGCGGCCCGCGCAAAACCGGTGAAAGTGACGGGACGGTTCGGATCCCCGAAGAGATCATGGGCGTGATAGGCGTCGGGCAATTGCAGAAACTGATCTGCAATCTCGCGCCACATGTGGCCATAGGCCCTGCCTTGATCGGCGTGTTCGGAGATGGTGCTAAAAAGATGCCGCGCCGCCGCCATGCGGACTTCATGGCTTGGCGCGCTGGCGGTATGAAAAAGCGCGCTATCGCGAAGGGCCTGAAGCATTCGCCAACCGGGAAGAACATTGTAGCTCACGGCGGCGATTCCACCCGGTGCCAGGCACATGCCGCAGGCCTGCAGCAGTTTTTCGCTCAACTCCTCGCTGACCCAGCTGTAGACGCCGTGGCAAATAATGTAATCAAACATGCCGTCCCGGGGTTGCAGGTCGGTGAAACTCTTGACGGTGAACTCGATGTTTTCGAGGCCGTGGCGGGCGGCGCGGAACTGGGCGCCGGCGATCTGCACCGGCGAGATGTCAATGCCGGTGAACAGCGCATCTGGAAAGGCGGCGGCCAGCGGTATCAGATGGCCACCGGAAGCGCAGCCGATCTCCAGCACGCGCGACCGCGACGGCAGGACCGGCTCCAGTCCGTACAGCCGTGCCACCGCGCAAAGCCTTGCCGGGTGATGCGCGCGGTCTGGAATCGAAACATAGGGAATAGCGTCATAGCGCTGGGCCGTGCGGACAATTTCGCTTTGGTCCGGAACCATGCCGGGTGTTTCCTCTGCTGCATGCGCCGTTTCGCAGCCCAAGCCTAGCGCAAGAATGGCGCCGCTGAAATGACCGTCGTGGCGGATGGGAGATGCCTTCAGTCACGCACTTGCAACCGCCACGGGAAGCGTCTATGCCGTTTTCAGTACAGAAAACGCCTTGTGCGGGAGAGACCGGGTCAAGCCGGCGCCGAAGGAGCAACCGCCCCGGAAACTCTCAGGCAAAAGGACCGCGAGGCGTGTTGCAGTCTGGAGAGTAGCGGTTTCCGCTTGGGAGCCACTCACCGAAGGAGCGAAGCTTGCGGCTGCCCAAGGGGCCGCAGTGAAATCTCTCAGGTTTCATACAGAGGGGGCAGATTCGGTTTGGTCCGGGTCGCGCCATACTTTGTCAGGAGACCTTCATGAGCGACCCCGCTCCCAAACGAACCCCCCTCTACGACGAGCACGTGAAGCTTGGGGGGCGCATCGTGCCGTTTGCCGGCTACGGCATGCCGGTGCAATATACCTCCGGAATTCTCGCCGAACACAACTGGACGCGGCAGAACGCCGGACTCTTCGACGTCTCGCACATGGGACAGTGCTTCGTCATCGGCGCGGATTTCGAAACAACGGCGGCGGCGCTGGAGCGCATCGTGCCCGCCGACATCTTGAGTCTGGCGCCGGGGCAGCAGCGCTATACGCAAATGCTGGCGGAGGATGGCGGCACGCTCGACGACCTGATGATCACCCGCCATGCCCTGGCCGGCACGCTCTATGTGGTGGTCAATGCCTCGCGCAAGGATCACGACTTCGCCCGCATCGCCGCACATCTGCCGGACAGCATCACCATGCACCGCCGCGATGATCTGGCGCTGATCGCCATACAGGGGCCGAAGGCCGAAGAGGTCATGGCCAGACATTCGCCGCTGCTGCGCGAACTCCAATTCATGTACTACGCCGACGTGACGATCGACGGCATGAAGGTGCAGGTGTCGCGCTCGGGCTATACCGGCGAGGACGGCTATGAAATCTCGCTGCAGGGCAAGGATGCGGCGCGGCTGTGGACGCTGCTGCTGGCCGATCCGCTGGTGAAGCCGATAGGCCTCGGGGCTCGCGACTCGCTCAGGCTCGAGGGCGGGCTTTGCCTTTACGGCCATGAGCTGGATGAGACGATCAGTCCCGCCGAGTCCGGTCTGATGTGGTCGATCAGCAAGCGCCGCCGCGAAGAAGGCGGTTTCATCGGCGCCGAACGGGTGCAGCGCGAACTGACCGAAGGTGTGATGCGCAAGCGGGTTGGCATCAGGCCGGAAGGCCGGGCGCCGGCGCGTGATGGTACCATCGTCACCGATATGGCAGGCCGCCAGATTGGCGTCATCACCTCAGGCGGCTTCGGCCCGACGGTTAACGGCCCCATCGCCATGGGCTATGTCGAGACGAAATCGTCCGTACCCGGAACACCGGTCCAGCTCATCGTGCGCGGCACGCCGATGCCGGCCGCCGTCGTCAAGCTGCCCTTTGTACCCAACCACTTCAAACGCCGAGGAGACGCGCAATGACCGTGAAATACAGCAAGGACCACGAATGGGTGAAGGTCGATGGCGATATCGCCACCATCGGCATCACCGACCATGCCCAGGGACAATTGGGCGATGTGGTGTTCGTGGAACTGCCGGCCATCGGCAAAAAAGTCGAGAAGGACAGCGAGGCGGCGGTGGTCGAAAGCGTCAAGGCGGCGAGCGAAGTCTTTGCCCCACTGTCGGGTGAGGTGGTCGAGGTGAACAAGGAACTCGAAGGCGACCCCGGTCTCGTCAACCGCGAAGCCGAGGGCGGCGCCTGGTTCATGAAAGTAAAGATCAGCAACCTGGCCGAACTCGACGCCCTGATGGACAGGGCCGCCTATGACAAGTTCGTAGCTGGTTGAGGATCACTGATCATGGCACGCCCCACTCTCGCCGAGCTTGAACCCGGCGCCAATTTCATCCGCCGCCATATTGGCCCCAGTGACAGTGACACCGCCCTGATGCTGAAGGCGGTAGGCGCCACGGCGCTGGAGGATTTTATCGCCAAGGTGGTGCCGGAGAAGATCAGGTCGAAGCGGCCACTGGAGATGAAGAAAGCCATGGCCGAGCGCACGGCGCTGTCCTATTTGCGCCAGATGGCCGACCGCAACGAGGTCTATTGCTCGATGATCGGCATGGGCTACTACGGCACGGTGACGCCAAAAGTGATCCTGCGCAATGTGCTGGAAAATCCCGGCTGGTACACGGCCTATACGCCTTACCAAGCGGAGGTCAGCCAGGGACGGCTTGAAGCGCTGCTCAATTTCCAGCAGATGATCATCGATTTGACCGGACTCGAACTGGCCAGCGCCTCGCTGCTCGATGAAAGCACCGCGGCGGCGGAAGCCATGAGCATGGCAAAGCGCATCGTCAAAACCACTTCCAAAGTCTTCTTCGTCGATGCCGATACCCATCCGCAGACCATCGGGGTGATCGAAACCCGCGCCCGGGCCTTCGGCTATGAGGTGGTGATCGGCGATCCGGCCCGCGATCTCGATGCCAAGGCGGTGTTCGCGGCACTGCTGTCCTATCCCGGCTCGTCGGGCGAGGTGCGCGACTACCGCTCGATCATCGCCAGGCTCCACGAGGCGGGCGCACTGGCCATCATGGCTACCGATCTTCTGGCGCTGGCGGTTCTGACACCGCCGGGCGAACTTGGTGCTGATATCGCCTTTGGCTCGGCCCAGCGCTTCGGCGTTCCCATGGGCTATGGCGGGCCGCACGCCGCCTTCTTCGCGACGCGTGACGACTACAAACGCTCGATGCCGGGCCGCATCATCGGCGTGTCGATCGATTCGGAAGGCCATCGCGCCTTGCGCATGGCGATGCAGACTCGCGAGCAGCATATCAGGCGCGAGAAGGCGACCAGCAACATCTGCACGGCACAGGTGCTGCTGGCCATCATCGCCGCCATGTTCGCCGTCTATAACGGGCCGAAGGGCATCCGGAAAATGGCCGAGCGCACCCATCGCTTTGCCGAGGTCTTTGCCGCCGCCGTCAGGGGCTTTGGTTATGACGTCACCACGAAAGCCTTCTTCGATACGGTGACCATTCGGGCGCCGGGCCGGGCTCACACCATCTGGGCCAGAGCCAAGGAGAAGCGCATCAATCTGCGCCTCGTCGATGCCGACCATATCGGCATTTCCTTTGACCAATCGACCAGACGGCAGGAACTGGAGAAGCTGCTCACCGTGTTCAAGACCGGCGCGCTGGAGCAGGTGAAGATCGACGACATCGACAGGGGCTTGAACGAGGTGATTCCGCCTGCCCTGCGCCGCACCTCAAGCTTTCTCACCCATCCGGTGTTCGAGATGTATCACTCGGAAACCGAGATGCTGCGCTATCTGCGGCATTTGCAGATGAAGGACATCGCACTTGACCAGGCGATGATCCCGCTTGGTTCCTGCACCATGAAGCTCAATGCCACGACCGAGATGATCCCGGTCACCTGGCGCAATTTCTCCATGCTGCATCCCTTCGCACCTCTGGAACAGGCGCAGGGCTATAGCCAGCTCTTCGAGGAGCTCGAAGCCATGCTGGCCGAAATCACCGGCTTCGACGCCGTGTCGCTGCAACCCAACGCCGGAAGCCAGGGCGAATATGCAGGGCTTCTCGCCATCCGCGGCTATCACGAGGGGCGCGGCCAAGCGCACCGCGACGTGTGCCTCATCCCGATCTCGGCCCATGGCACCAACCCGGCCTCGGCCGTGATGGCCGGCATGAAAGTAGTGGTGGTCGCCTGCGACGAGAACGGCAACATTGACGTCGCCGACCTCAAGGCCAAGGCCTCGGCCAACAGTGCCAACCTTGCGGCCCTGATGATCACCTATCCCTCGACCCACGGCGTGTTCGAGGAGGCGGTGATCGATATCTGCGCCATGGTCCATGAGCATGGTGGCCAGGTCTATCTCGATGGCGCCAATCTCAATGCCCAGGTCGGCGTGGTGCGTCCGGCGGAATTGGGTGCCGATGTCTGCCACATGAACCTGCACAAGACCTTCTGCATTCCCCATGGCGGCGGCGGGCCGGGCATGGGGCCAATCGGCGTCAAGGCGCATCTGGCGCCGCATCTGCCGGGCCACCGCGTGGTGCATGGGGTCAATCCAGCGGCGGGCCGCGATCAGACGCAAGGGGCCGTGTCGGCGGCCCCCTGGGGCTCGGCGTCGATCCTGCCGATCTCGTGGACCTACATCGCCATGATGGGGCCGGAGGGTCTGCGCAAGGCAACGATCATGGCCATCCTCAATGCCAATTACATGGCCAAACGGCTCAGCCCGCATTTCCCCATCGTCTACACCGGCCCCAATGGTTACATCGCGCACGAATGCATCATCGACCTGCGCTGGCTGAAGGAGCGCACCGGGCTATCGGTGGAAGACGTGGCCAAGCGTTTGGTGGACTATGGCTTCCATGCGCCGACCATGTCTTTCCCGGTGGTCGATACGCTGATGATCGAGCCAACTGAATCGGAAGGAAAGCGCGAGCTTGACCGCTTCTGCGAGGCGATGATCGAGATTGCCAAGGAGATCGCCGAGGTGGAAACGGGCAAGGCTGACAGGACCGACAACGTCCTGAAGAACGCGCCGCACACCCATCGCCTGTTGCTTGGTGACTGGAAGCACCCCTACTCGAAAGAGAAGGCCTTCTTCCCGCTGAAAGGCTATCCGAACGATAAATACTGGCCCCCCGTCGGCCGCGTCGATAACGTCTACGGCGACCGCAACCTGGTCTGCACCTGCCCGCCAATGGCGAATTACATGGAGGCGGCGGAGTGAGAGTGGCTGCTATCACAAAAATTGGGCCGAAACGGCAATCGAGGATTTGGTATTTTCAAGATGCCCGCGCGATGCTGAAAGAAGTGATGAGGCGATCAGCATTTGAAGGACAACAGACCGTCAGAATTTAGGGAAAAAAGCAGGTCATCGTCGTCGCCGTGGAACGGAAAAGATTACTTCGTTGCATGTCGACATCGTTCATTCCCGGAAGCCAGACATTTAGATCAGCGCCAGCCCCTCGTGCACGTTGAAGGACATCAGCGCCAGAATCGCGGCGAGGCCCAGATACATCACCATATATTCGAAGCGGGTGGCGGCGGGCACGCTGCGCTAGGCCATCGCCTCGGGCGAATTTGGATCATAGCGCCAGGTGGCCATCAGGCTGGGGATGGCCATGACGCCGATCAGGATCAGCATGGGGCTGGGGATATAGAAGAACAGCGCCACCAGCATCGGCGCGCCGATCAGCCAGATGCGCGGTGACAGAACTTGCGTGATGCGCCCGCCATCGAGCGGCGACACCGGAATGAGATTGAACAGGTTGAGAATGAAACCCGTATAGGCCAGCGCCATCCAAAAGTCGCTGCCGGTCGAGCGCCCCCAGAAGTAGGCGGCAAAAGCGGCGAGAGTTCCGACAAAGGGTCCGGCAAAGGCGACATAGGCCTCAGTCTCGGCGTCATGGGGTTGCTGGCGCAGGTTGATGTAAGCGCCCATGAAAGGAATGAAGGCCGGCAGCCCAACGTCGAGGCCGCGCTGGCGGGCCGCGATGTAATGGCCCATCTCGTGGACCAGCAGCATGCCCACGAAGCCCGATCTTCTTGGCCGCCACACCGCCGATCAAAGCGGCGATTCCGTACTCGGCCAAATGATCGGTCCCGGGCTTGAAGTCCTCGTAGCGCTTGCCGGTGTTGTATTTGAAGGCGCTGAGAATGCCGCGGGCCAAGGGCTTCTCCTGCTCGACGGTGCTGGCGCCAGTCATCAGGTTGATTTCACAATAGCCGTCACGGCCCAAGGCATAGGTATAGCTCATGGCGAAACGCAGGCAAAGGAGTGCCGTCAGACGCTGCATGAAAATGGCGATGGCTGATCCTCCGTGCTGCTTCCCCGCCGCCGGCAAGTTATCATACCAACGGCCTGTGTTCCCGAGTCATTTGCATCGACGCCCCCTGATCCGTCACCCTCCGCTTTAAGCGGAGGGTCCATGGCGCCGGGGATAAGATGGTTCCTCCACGGAGGATGACGGGATGGGGGCAATCTCAAGGCTCGTTGGCATTGCCACCGGGTCAAGACAACAAAAAGCCCGGGATCACGCCGGGCTTTTTGATCCGTCTACGGAATGATCAGTTCAGCCGGCTCTTCACCGCGGCAATCGATTCGGCGATCAGGCTGGCGCCCTTGCCGCCCTTCAGGTTATCGGCGGTCAGTCTGGTGGCGGCGGCAATCGCTATATCGGCCACGGCGCTGCGCACGTCCTTGATGGCTTGGGCTTCGGCCTGGGCGATCTTTTGCTCGGCCTGCTTGGTGCGGCGCTCGATTGACTCGCCCAGTTTGCGGCGGGTTTCGGCGGCATATTCCTCGGCGTTGACCCTGGCATGGGCGACGATGGCCTGGGCTTCAAGTTCGGCGTCGGCGCGTTTCTTCTTGTATTCGTTGAGCAGCGCCTCGGCTTCGACGCGCAGCTTGCGGGCGTCGTCGAGTTCACCGCTGATCTTGGCGGCGCGCTCATCCAGCATCTTGGCCAGCATGGCCGGAACCTTCAGATAGACCAAGAGGGCTACGAAAAGCAGAAATGCAACCAGAACCCAGCTTTCGGCGTGTCCAAAGAATTCCATGTGCGCTTCCTTACTTCGTTGCCTTGGCCACGGCATCCGCGGCGTCGGCCTTGGTCACCTTGGCGCCGACCAGTTCGCTGACGATATTGGCGGCGACATCGGCGGCAGCCGCAGCCACATCGGCCATCGCCTTTGACTTCGACGCGGCGATCTGCTTTTCGGCGCCGGCGATCTTCGCTCCAAGTGCGGCATCGAGCTTGGCGCGTTCGGCGTCGATTTCGGCATTGAGCCGGTTGCGGTTGTCCTGGGCAATGGCGTTGGATTTCGCCCGTGACTCCGCCAACGCGGCCTCATAGGACTTGACGGTCGCATCCACTTCCGACTTCAGCGCCTGGGCCCTGGCAAGATCGCCCGCGATGGTCGACTTGCGTTTTTCGATGACCCCGCCAGTGCGTGGAATGGCAATCCGCGAAATGACCATGTAGAGAGCCAGAAAAGTGACCGCCAGCCAGAAAATCTGCGACGGCCAAGTTGTTACATCAAGTTGCGGCATGGGGCCGGTCCTGTTTCTTTTGCACTGGCGGCAGTTCCCGGAGATCTGATCCGGGAGACTGCCCAAGGCAATTTGAGCTTGGAGGCTTAGCCGAACAGAATGAGCATACCGACGGCGAAGCCGATGAGGCCCGTCGCTTCAGCGAAGGCAAAGCCCAGAAACAGTGTGCCGCGCTGGCCAGCGGCGGCCGCCGGATTGCGCAGGGCGCCCGCCAGATAGTTGCCAAAAATGTGGCCAATGCCGATGCCGGCACCACCCAGCGAGATTGCGGCGATACCGGCGCCGATGGCCTTGGCTGCGTCGAGTTCCATGATGATTCTCCTGATTGCAAACTTGGTTTTGATTACGTCTTAGTGATCCACATGCATGGCATCGTTGAGATACATGCAGGTAAGAAGGGCAAACACATAGGCCTGCAGCGCCGCCACCAGAAGCTCGAGGCCCATAAGGCCCACCATGGCGGCCAGCGGCAGCCAGCCAGCGGTGACACCGAGCATGACGACGAAACCGGCCATCACCTTCAGCATCATGTGGCCCGCCATCATGTTGGCGAAAAGCCGGATGGAGAGGCTCATGGGGCGGATGAAGTAGGACACGATCTCGATGACCACGACCAGCGGCAGCAGCACCACCGGGACACCCGATGGCATGAACAGCTTGAGATAGCCGAAGCCGTGGCGGATGAAACCGATGATGGTGGCGCCGATGAACACCGTCAGCGCCAGGGTGAGTGTCACGATGAGATGGCTGGTCACCGTGAAGGAATAGGGGATAAGGCCCAGCACGTTGGCGAACAGGATGAAGAGGAACAGCGTCAGCACGAAGGGAAAATAACGCCGGGCATTCTCGTGGAGAATTTCGTGCGTCATGTTGTCGACGATTTCGTAGAGGCTTTCGGCCACCGATTGCAGGCGGGTCGGGATGAGTTTGGCGGGCGCCAGCAGGAACAGGGCGCTGGCGCAGGCGACCGCGATGACCGCCCACAGTGCCGAATTGGTGAAGGTGAAAACGCCCAGCGGGCCATCGCCGAATACCGGGGTGATCAGAAACTGATGAATGGGATCGATAATTTTTTCGCCGTGTTCAGCGCCAGGTCCGGCGGGTGTTGCGGTCACTTCGGCTGCTGTCGTCGCCACGTTCAATCCTCATCGTCGTCTTTTACGGAAGGCGCCACCGGCCCCTTGCCGCCGAGAACATCCTTGGCCTGCTGCGAGTTGGAGAGACGCATGACGTTCACCACCCCGGCCGCAAGGCCAAACGGCATCAGCGCCAGCATGATCCATGGCGCGGTACCAAAATATTTATCGGCGAAGTAACCTCCGGCCATGCTGACCAAAAGACCGACCAGAAGTTCGGTCACCGCCCGCATCGCAAGCCCCGCCGCTGAACCCTCCGTCGTGTCGGTTCCAGCAGCACCCCGCCGCGCCTCAAGCGTCTTGTCCAGCCGCTGGCCAAAATCCTTGAGCTGATCTGAATTCGGCTTTTTACCGTCCGCTGCCATGATCACGCCAAGAGATATTCGCCGCGGACATCACGCGACGCCCCTCGAAATCGGGTGCAACATAGTGGCAGTGTTTTATTGTGTCAAGAAATGGATTTACCATTTAACTATTTGAAATATATCAATAAAATCTGCGGCAATAAAAAGTCCGGCGACTCGCGGTACATGGCCGATGCCGGGGTCATGCCGGTGGTGCTTGCAGAAACGGCTGATACATCATCACCGCATGATTTTCGGTGACGAAAGCCTCGGCAGGGCGGATTGCATGTGTCGCTCCAATGTCTTCGCCCCGCAATAGCGGGGAGAAGAAGGGGACCCATCGCACCTTGGCGATGGGGGGAGATGAGGGGCACCCGGACTGCGCGTGAAGTGACCGGTGGCCCCTCACCTATCCCACCGCTTCGCGGCAGGCCCCTTTCCTCTCCCCGCTATCGCGGGGCGAGGACAAACTACACCGCCACTGCCAGTGTTTCGGCTTCTTGCAGGTTCACCGACACCAGCTGCGACACGCCGCGTTCCATCATGGTGACACCGAACAGGCGGTTCATGCGGGCCATGGTGAGCGCGTGGTGGGTGATGATCAGGAAGCGCGTTTCGGTGCGTTCCAGCATGGCGTCGAGGAGATTGCAGAAGCGTTCGACGTTGTGGTCGTCGAGCGGCGCATCGACTTCGTCAAGCACGCAGATCGGCGATGGATTGGTCAGGAACACCGCGAAGATCAGCGACAGCGCGGTCAGCGTCTGTTCGCCGCCCGACAGCAGCGACAGCGTCGTCGGCTTCTTGCCCGGCGGATTGGCGACAATCTCAAGGCCCGCTTCCAGCGGATCGTCGGACTCGATCAGTTGCAATTCGGCTTTGCCGCCGCCGAACAGGGTGGTGAAGAGTTCGCCGAATTTCTCGTTCACCGTGGTGAAGGCGTCGAGCAGGCGCTGGCGGCCTTCGCGGTTGAGGCTCGATATGCCGCCGCGCAGCTTGTTGATGGCCAGGACCAGCTCATCACGCTCGCGGATCAGCGTCTCCAATTGTTTGGCGACTTCGACGGCTTCTTCATCGGCGCGCAAGTTGACACCGCCCAAGCGTTCACGGTCCTCGCGCAGTCCCAGCAGCTTGCGCTCGATCTCGCCAGCATCGGCAATCTTGCCGGGATCGACTCCCGCCGTGGCCAGCACTTCGGCTGGGGCACATTGCAGCATCTCGGCGATACGGCGCTCGCAGGATTCGTGGCGCTGGCGGCTGCCTTCGAGCCTGGCACCGAGCCGCGCATGATCCTCGCGGCTGGCCGATAGCTGTTCTTGGGCAGCGCGCAAATCATGATCGGCGGCCCGCACCGCATTCTCGCCACTGGCTAAGGCGTCGGCGGCAGCTTTCCTTTCGGACTCGGCTTCGGCCAGGGTGTTCATCAGCTTGAGGCGCTTGTCGGCCAGTTGCCGCGGCAAGGTGGCGAGTTCGAGGATGGCGGCGCGGGTTTCTTCGGCCCGGGCCGAGAGTTGCTCGATCTGCTCGGCGGCGCGCTTTGAACGCCCGGTCCACTGCTGGTGTTCGGCGGCGATCGCCTTGATGCGATCAGTGCGGGCCTTGGCCTCGCGCTCCAGCCCGTCATGGCTGCTGCGGGCTTCGGCATAAGCGGCGCGGTCGCGGTTCACCACATGGCGCAGTTCGGACAATTCCACTTGCAGCGTGTCGAGCACCGGCAGGCTGGCGGCCTCGCCTTCGGAGTTCTCGAAAGCCGCACGGGCTTCGGCCAGCGCCTGTTCGATGCGGCGATGGGCTTCGTCCAGCGCACTGGTCTGGGCCAGACGCTCGGCAACCTGGCGCTCGTGGCCAACCAAAGCGCGGCGGGTGAAATCGACGGCGGAGGCCGCGGCGCGCAGGGCCTCGCGCTTGTCGCGCTCGGTCTTCACCGCTGTTTCAACGGCACCGCGCGCGCCATCAAAGAGCGTCCGGGCCTGATCGGCGGTGGTGATGGCAGAGGCCATTTCGATCTCAAGCGAGGCGAGGCGGTTGCGCTCCGCCAGTCGCTTGGCCGCCGCACTTGGCGCATCGGCCGCGGCGGTAAAACCGTCCCAGCGCCAGACGTCACCTTCGCGCGAGACCAGGCGCTGGCCGGGTTGCAATTGCGGCTGGAGCGCCTGCCCAAGCGCCCTGGACACCACGCCGATATGCGACAGGCGGCGGCGCAAAGCCTGCGGTGCCTCGACGAATTGCGCCAATGCCGAAGCGCCATCGGGCAATGGGGCAACGGCCCCCAGCGGCGGAAGCCCGCGCCAATGGACGGGCGCACCTTCGTCGGAAGATGCATCAATGTCATCGCCAAGTGCAGCGCCCAGCGCCATCTCATAGCCCTGGCTGACCTTGATCTGGTCGATCAGCGATGGCCACAGGTCGCCGCCGCCGGTCTTCAGGAAATTGGTCAGTGTACGGACTTCCGTCTGCAGCCGGTCGGACTTGCGCCGGGTCTCGTCATGGCTGCCACGGGTTTCGGCCTCGGCGGCGCGGGCGGCGCGCACCATGGCTTCGGCCTCGCCCACCCCACCTTCGCTGGCAGCTTGCGTGGCGGCGGCCACCTCGACGGCTGAGGCGAGTTTCTCGCCATCGCCTTCAACACTGTAGCGCGCCATCAAGGCGTTGCGCCGCGCCATGGTCTCGGACAATTCGCGCTCGAACTTGGCGATGCGCGATTTCTGTTCGTCGATGCCGCGCAGGATGGCGTTGCGCCTGGCGGTCAGTTCGGAAAGACTGGCATTGGCCTGGTCGGCTGCCTCCTGCGAGCGGGCGAGCGCCTCGGCGGCCTGCTGCAGGGCAATGGCCGCCGTGGCGCGGATTTCGGAATCGCTGCCTTCGGCCGCCTGGAGCGTGGTGTCTTCGTCAGTCAGCCTAGTCAGCACCCGGCCGGTATCGTTCAACGATTCCTGCTCGCGCGACAGATCGCCATTGATCTGGGCAATGCGCTGATCCAGTTCACTGCGGCGGGCCTCGGCGCGGCGCTCATCCTCGTCAAGGGCGTTGCGCTCGTGCGACAGGCGCTGCAACACGGCGGCGCGGATGGTTTCCTTGTCGCGCAGACCCGGCAGTTCCTCGCCCAGGCCATCGCGGTGGCGCAGCTTTTCAGAAGAGGCGCGGGTATGTTCGGCAAGCAGGCGCGTGGCCTCATCAAGTGCCGTGCTGTCGCGGCTGGCGGAGTCGGCTGCGTCTTTCCACGCCACATAGAGGCCGGTTGCCTCAAGCTTTCTGATCTCAGCGGAAATCTGCTTGTACTTCTGGGCCTGGCGGGCCTGGCGCTTCAGGCTGTTAACCTGGGTCTCAAGCTGGGCGGTCACGTCATCAAGGCGCGTCAGATTCTGCTCGGCGGCCCTGAGCTTCAGTTCGGCCTCGTGGCGTCTGGTATGCAAGCCGGTGATGCCGGCGGCTTCCTCGAGAATGAGACGCCGGGCCTGCGGCTTGGCATTGATGATCTCGCCGATCTGCCCCTGACGCACCAAGGCTGGCGAGCGCGCCCCCGTCGAGGCATCGGCAAACAGCAATTGCACGTCGCGGGCCCGCACGTCGCGGCCGTTGATGCGGTAGGCGGAACCCGCCTCACGCTCGATGCGGCGGGAGATTTCCAGCGTCTCGTTTTCATTGTAGTGGGCCGGCGCGGTGCGGTCGTCGTTGGTCATGGTGACCATGACTTCCGCCATGTTGCGGGCCGGGCGCTGGCTGGTGCCGGAGAAGATCACGTCGTCCATGCCGGACCCGCGCATCGACTTGTAGGAATTTTCGCCCATCACCCAGCGCAGCGCCTCGAGCAGGTTCGACTTGCCGCAGCCATTGGGACCGACGGCGCCGGTCAGGCCCGGTTCGATCAGCAGATCGGTGGGCTCGACGAAGGACTTGAACCCCGACAGCCTCAGACGTGCAAACTTCATGCTTCCCCAGTTCCCCTGCCTTCGATCACGCTCACCCCAGGAGCGGGTCGATCAATTTCTTGAAATCCGCGAAGGTGCGCTCGCCCTCATAGACTTCGCCATTCATGAAGAAGCTCGGCGTGCCCTTGACACCGAACTTGGCGCCAGCATCGCGGATTGCCAGAATGCCTTTGGCCAGCTTCTCGTCCTTCAGCGTTGCGTCGAACTTTTCCCTGGTGAAGCCCGCCTGCTTGGCGATGTTGAACAGCCCGTCCGCCCAATTGCCCGCCGCCCAGGTTTGCAGCGTGTCGAAATAGACATCGATCAGCGGAAAATACGACTCCTTGGGCGCGGCGCGGGCGATCATGAAAGCCGCCAATGCGGCATCGTTCAACGGAAACTCGCGGAACACGAACTTGATCTTCTTGGTGTCGATATATTCCGCCTTGAGCTTGCCGTAGGTTTCCGAATGGAAGGCGGCGCAATGGGGACAGGTGGCGGAGGCGTATTCGGTCAGCGTCACCTTGGATTCTTCCGCGCCCAGCGACATTTCGCCAAGGTCCGGCGCCTTGTTGAATTCCGCGATATCGACCGCGAAGGCCGATACGGGCAGGACGGACAGACCGGCAAGGGCCGATCCGGCGGCAAGAAGGTGGCGGCGGGTGATCATTGTCATGGTCGTTACCTACTAGATGTTGGGGGTTGAAACCAAATGTTTATTTGCCTTGTGGAGAACCAGCCGGGCGGGCCGCGACGGCCTCGCCCAAACGCCCGAGGGCGGCTTTGAGGCCGTCATCGCCGATTTCGGCAAGGGCTTGAACGGGAAGGGGCTTTCCGGGAGTTGCAGGAGGCTTGCGGGGGACCGCCGGGAAACCGGAAGACTGCACCACCTTGACGGCGGCGATAGCGCCATGGCCATAAAAGCGGTTGATGCGCTCGATGATGTGTTGCACCTCATATTGTAGTTCAAGGGCCCGGCCTGGTGCGGCGGCGATGGTCAGGGTGCCGCCGCGTTTTTGGGCATCGGCCCCTGCCCCTTGCGGCCAGCGGATTCGCATGGGACGGCTGACGCGGGCCAATTCCTCGCCGGCGATCTCCGGCCAGCGGGCAATGACTTCAGCATGGGCAAAGCCGTAGCGCGCGAAGGCGGCGCGCGTCAGTTCGCGGAAATGCTTGGTCAGGGTTTCCATGGCCGGTCTATAGAGGATAATCTAACAGGAGTCGCGTTTTTGCGCAGCAGAATGGCCAAACAAGGGCCGGGAAAAAGCCTCCCTTCACAGCTTCTTGATTGGTACAGCGTCCATGCCCGGGATTTGCCGTGGCGCTCCAAGCCCGGCATCCGGCCCGACCCATACGCCGTGTGGCTGTCGGAGATCATGCTGCAGCAGACCACGGTTCAGGCGGTGAAGGGCTATTTTCTGAAATTCATGGTGGCATGGCCAACGGTCGAGGCATTGGCGGCGGCAGCGCTCGACGATGTGCTAAAAGCCTGGGCCGGGCTTGGTTATTACGCGAGAGCCCGCAATCTCCATGCCTGCGCCAGGGCGGTGACGGAGCGCTTCGGCGGGGTGTTTCCGCAGGACGAGGCGGCACTGCGCAAACTTCCCGGCATCGGCCCCTATACGGCGGGCGCCATCGCCGCCATCGCCTTCGATCTGCCATATGCAGCCGTCGATGGCAATGTCGAGCGCGTCATCTCGCGGCTCCACGCCATCGAGACGCCGCTGCCGCAATCGAAGCCCGACATCCGCCGCATCGCCGAGGCGCTGGTACCTGTGATGCGGCCTGGCGATTTCGCCCAGGCGCTGATGGACCTCGGCGCCACCATCTGCACGCCGAAATCGCCCGACTGCCCAATTTGTCCGTGGACGGAGGATTGTGCCGGAAGAAAGCGCGGCATGGCCGCAGAGCTGCCACGCAGACTGGCGAAGAAAAAAATCCCGACGCGCAAGGGCATCGCCTACTGGATCGAACGCGGCGATGGCGCGGTGCTGCTCAGGCGCCGTCCCGAAAGGGGCCTGCTCGGCGGCATGATGGAAGTACCGTCAAGCGCATGGGAGACGGAGATGCCGGATGATCCGCGGAGTGCGGCACCCATTGCCGCCGATTGGGTGAAAGTAACCGGACTGGTGGAACACACCTTCACGCATTTTCATCTTGAGCTGGAAGTTTTGAAAGCCAGCCACGCGGACGGCGAATGGCGCGATGACGGTGACTACCGCTGGGTCGAACGCGAAGACTTGGCGTCCGAAGCGCTGCCCACGGTGATGCGCAAAGTCGTGGCGCTGGCAACTCGATGAAACAGCCCCTCATCCGGCGCTACGCGCCACCTTCTCCCCGCCGAAGTCGGCAGGGAGAAGTCGGCAGGGAGAAGGGAGACACAAACCCCTTCTCCCCGTGACAACGGGGAGAAGGTGGCCGACAGGCCGGATGAGGGGCTCTAACCGCGCATCAGAACCTTGAATTTCAGTTCTGCTGAATCCTGCACATCCAACCGTTCTTCAAGTGCCGCGACGATGGTTTCCAGCACCCGTTCACGGTGACCGATGATGCTGGCATTGCCAATTCGCAGCACGGCATAGCCCTCGGACAGCAGCCACGCATCGCGCACGTCATCACGCGCATTGTCGAAGTGTTGCGACCCATCCGCCTCGACAATCAGCTTGCGTTCGCGGCAGAGGAAATCGGCAACATATTTTCCTATGGGCGCCTGCCGTACGAATTTGAAATCGTTGAGGCCCCGATTGCGCAGGGCTGGCCACAACGCCATCTCGGCATCCGTTGCTTGCCGTTTCAGCTTTCGTGTCAGGGAATTGCTGGCGTTATCCTTGCCCCTCACCTCCTGCCGCCCACCTCATCGATATGGGCCAGCATATCGGCGGGGTCGTCGTAGACGCGGTAGGCGCCGGAGCGTTCCAGTTCGCCCTCACCATAGCCGCCAGACAGATAACCGATGCCGAGTGCCCTGGCGCGCTGGGCGGCCAGCATGTCCCAGATCGAATCGCCCACCACGCAGGAATTCTCGATGTCGACGCCGAGCTTTTCGGCAGCCGCCAGAAACAGATCGGGATCGGGCTTGGCATAGCGCACCAGGTCGCGGGTGATGACAACATGCTTTTGCGGATCGACACCGAGGATCTTCAGCACCGGTCCCGCCGTTTCCATGCGCCCAGACGTAGCGATGGCCCAGGGGATATCATTGGCACTCAGATAGGCGAGAAGTTCGCGGGCGCCGGGCAGCGGCCTCGTACGGGCCGAGCGGCTGCCATAGTGCTTGGCGTGCAGCTTGCGCAGGCGTTCCAGCACCTCGTCGCCGAATTCGGCACCGGTCTCGCGGGCCAGCGCCCTGGTGAACAGCCCGCCCGACATGCCGATCTTGCGGTGCAGACGCCAGACCGAGACCTCGATCCCCTCTTCCTGCAAGGCATCGTGCCAGGCCAGCACATGGTCATAGACGCTGTCGACAAGGGTGCCGTCGAGATCGAAGAGGAATGCGGTCTGCTGGCGGGCTTTCATGGGCGGTCTCCGTGCTGCGGGCCTCCGCATAGACCGCGGATAGGAGACCCGCAAGCCTGCTAGGCAGCCGGGGCCATTTCGGTGCGCACCTGCTGGCGCAGCACGTCAATGGGCATCAGCGTGCCGCCTTTGCGCACATGCCAGAAGGTCCAGCCGTTGCAGGCCTCGGCCCCTTGCACATGGGCGCCGATCT
Source organism: Aestuariivirga sp. (assembly GCA_046594125.1). Lineage (GTDB taxonomy): Bacteria > Pseudomonadota > Alphaproteobacteria > Rhizobiales > Aestuariivirgaceae > Aestuariivirga. The sequence goes on along the minus strand of JBKJQD010000328.1, from coordinate 3,773 downwards.
TGTGGATCGAGCCTGAAGCATCCTTGCAGGCAATGGAACCGTCGGCACGCACGCGGGCCGCCACGCGCTGGGTTGGATCGTAAAGTGTATCACCCGCCTTGACGAGGCCGCGCTCCAGAAGGGCACCGAAGGGAACGCGCGGTTCGGCGCGCTTGGCCACGGTGACCTTGAGCGATTCGAGTGGAAGCTGCTCGGTGGCATCGATGCGGGCTTTGGCAGCAGCGGCATATTCCTCCTCGCGCTCGATGCCGATGAAGATGCGGCCCAGCTGCTTGGCGGCAGCTCCCGTGGTGCCGGTGCCGAAGAAGGGATCAAGCACGATGTCGCCGGCATTGGTGGAGGACAGGAATACGCGATGCAAAAGGGCCTCCGGTTTCTGGGTGGGATGCAGCTTGCTGCCGTTGTCGTTTTTCAATCTCTCGCCGCCGGTACACAGCGGCAGGGTCCAGTCAGAGCGCATCTGCAGGTCGTCGTTGAAGACCTTCATGGCTTCGTAGTGGAAAGTATATTTCGACTCGGCACTTTTCGCGGCCCAGATCAGCGTTTCGTGGGCATTGGTGAAACGCCGCCCGCGGAAATTCGGCATCGGGTTGATTTTGCGCCACACCACGTCATTGAGAATCCAGAAGCCCAGATCCTGCAGCGTCGATCCGACACGGAAGATATTGTGATAGGAGCCGATCACCCATAGCGCGCCATTGGGCTTCAACACACGGCGGCATTCGGAAAGCCAGGCCTTGGTGAAGCGGTCATAGTCGGCGAAACTGTCGAACTTGTCCCAGTCGTCATCGACAGCATCGACGCGGCTCTGGTCCGGCCTCGTGAGATTTCCCGCCAGTTGCAGATTATAGGGCGGGTCGGCGAAGACCAGGTCGACGGCTCCACTTGGAATTTTCTTCAGTTCCGCCAGGCAGTCGCCCAACAGTATCTTGTTATGCAGCGGCCTTATGTCTGGCCGTGTTTGATAACCCATCCGACGCCCTCGATACGCAACTTACGCTACTCAGAATCGCCATCATGATTCCTCGGGGAGTCGGCGTGAATCGAATTCACAGGAAGTGGTTAACGGGGCAGCAGAGCGGCAACGGGTTTGAAGCTCTGGCGATGGTGGATGCAGGGGCCATGGACAAGCAATGCGCTGTGATGCGCCGCCGTACCGTAGCCCTTGTGGCGGGCAAATCCATAGTGCGGAAACTGCTGGTCAAGGCCGATCATCAGGCGGTCGCGGGTCACCTTGGCGATGATCGAGGCAGCCGCAATCGACAGGGACTTGGCATCGCCGCCGATAATGGTGTGCACGGCACAGGGGAGTTGTGGCGCGCGGTTACCATCAACAAGCGCCAGTGACACATCGCCCAACTGGCGCAGCGCCTCGGCCATGGCCCACAGGGTGGCGGCGAGAATGTTGTCGCGGTCGATGCGCGCCACGTCCGCCATGCCGATGCCGACTTGCGCAAATGCCATGATCGGACCAAACAGGGCCTCGCGCTGGTGTTCTTTCAGCTTCTTCGAATCATCGAGACCCGGCGGAATATTGCGGGCGTCGAGAATCACCGCGGCGGCCACCACCGGGCCAGCCCACGGCCCCCTGCCCGCCTCGTCGATGCCGCAGACGATCACGTGGCCGCGATTCAGCGCTTCCTGTTCATGTTTGAAATCCGGCCGTGCCATGAACCTGCCTTGCGGCACAGGGCGTTCCCGGTCAAGTCCGGCTCGCGGCTATCGCTGTTGGGAGAAAATCGCGTTGAGATGGCCAGCGCTTTGAAGCCCAGGGTTTCGAGCAGTCTGGCGCTGCCCGCATCCCAGGCATTGGCGATGACGAAGGCGCCGGGGGCGTCATGCAGGCGGCGGAAAGCCTCCGCCTTGTGTTTCTGTATCATCACCCCTCCCCATTCAAATCAGCGTCAATTGCTCGCCGGGCCGTGGCGGGCGGCGGAAATGCCCGGTCGCCAGTTTCAAACGCGCGGTGTTCAGCCCCAAGCGCTGGCAGGCCAATTCGAAACGGCGGCCGATCGCCCAGGCATAGGGCCCACTCCCGGTCATGCGGCGGCCAAAGGTCGAATCACTCTCCTTGCCGTCACGCACCGACTTTACCAGCGACATGACCTTGGCGGCGCGGTCCGGCAAAGCCTTTTCGAGCCAGTCCTTGAAGATGTCGCGGACCTCAAGTGGCAGGCGCAGCATGACGTAGCCGGCTTCGCGCGCCCCCGCCGCCGAGGCCAGCTTGAGGATCGCCTCGATCTCGGCGTCGTTCACGCCCGGCACCACCGGGGCCACCATGACGACGGTGGGAATACCCGCCGCCGCCAGCATCTCCATGGCCATCAACCGCTTGGCTGGCGTTGCGGCACGGGGTTCCATGGCGCGGGCCAGCCTGGGATCGAGCGTGGTGATCGAAATCGCCACCTTCACCAGACCGCGCTCGGCCATGGGCTTCAGGATGTCGATGTCGCGCGTCACCAATGCCGACTTGGTGACGATGCCCACCGGATGGCTAAAATCACTCAGCACTTCCAGCACCTGTCTCGTGATGCGGTGGCTGCGCTCGATGGGCTGGTAAGGATCGGTATTGGACCCCAGTGCCATGGTGCGCGGCACATAATCAGCAGCCGACAGTTCCTGGCGAAGCAGTTCGGCGGCGTTGGTCTTGGCAAAAAGCTTGCTCTCGAAGTCGAGACCGGGCGACAGGCCCATATAGGCATGGGTGGGCCTGGCATAGCAATAGGAGCAGCCATGCTCGCAGCCGCGATAGGGATTGATCGAGCGGTCGAAGGAAATATCGGGCGACTGGTTGCGGGTGATGATCGACTTGGGCGTCTCCTCAAAGACCTGGGTTTTGAGCGGCGGCAGATCCTCGAGGCTGTCCCAGCCGTCATCGACCAGGGCGCGGCCCAGCTTTTCGAAGCGCCCCGCCATGTTGAGCCTGGCGCCACGTCCACGAGATGGCCCGGCGTAGCGGCCCGCTCCCAATACGGAAGGGTCAAGTCCGGTCGACTGACGCTTGTCGATGAGTGTCGGCATGATTGCCATATAGGCATGGCGGCCGGAACAAATCAAGAACAATGCAAATCAGGATTTTTGCCGCTGAACATGTTCCGTCAGCCGCGGCATGATCTCGACGAAATTGCACGGGCGGTGGCGCACATCGAGCTGGGATTTCAGGATTTCATCCCAACCGTCGCGGCAGGCGCCGGGTGATCCCGGCAGGCAGAAGATATATCTGCCCTTCATCACACCGGCTGTGGCGCGTGACTGAATTGTCGAGGTGCCGATCTTCGGAAATGAAATCATGTGGAACAGCATGCCGAAGCCGTCGATCTCTTTTTCGAAGAGCGGGCGCATGGCTTCGATGGTGACATCGTTTCCCGTCAGGCCGGTGCCACCGGTGGTGATGATGACATCGACGTCGTCCCGGTTGGTCCAGTCACGAATGACGTGGCGGATGGCGCGCACATCGTCCTTGACGAGCTTGCGGGCCGACAAGGCGTGACCGGCTTCCGCCGCGCGGTCGGCCAGCGTCTTGCCCGAAACGTCATCCTCAAGGGTGCGTGTATCTGATATGGTCAGAATGGCAATTCTGACCGGAATGAAAGAACGTGCCTCTGGCATTTCGGAACTTACCTTGTGATTGGACCATCATATCGAACATCCGTTCCGCTGTTCCTGCGGCTATCCATCCAGTTCAACCGTCAGTGCTTATCAAACACCATTCGCGCCGCGAGAACAAGAAAAAGTACTGCGGAGAAAATGTTAAAAGCCTGTGCGATCTTGAC
>JBKJQD010000164.1:0-5229 GCA_046594125.1 Aestuariivirga sp. | reverse complement strand
CGCCCGAGCCGGAAATATCGACTCGGGCGACAGCGACGGGCTGATTCAAGACGAGTATCACCAGCGTGAGCAGGACGATGCCCTCGAAATCATTGCCTGGCTGGCGGCGCAGGAGTGGTGCAGCGGATCGGTCGGCATGATCGGCATCTCATGGGGCGGCTTCAATGGTCTGCAAGTCGCCGCCCGGCGCCCGCCTGCGCTCAAGGCCGTGGTGTCGATCGCCTCGACCGTTGATCGCTATGCCGATGACGTGCATTACATGGGCGGCTGCCTGCTCAACGACACGCTCGATTGGGGCGGCTATTTTTTCACCTGCGGTTCGCTGCCGCCCGACCCAGAGATTGTTGGCCGCGACCGCTGGAAAGACATGTGGAAGCATCGCCTTGACAATCTCGATTGCTATCCGATGCTGTGGATGGAACACCAGCGCCGCGATGCCTTCTGGAAGCACGGCTCGGTCTGCGAGGATTATTCGAAGATCGAGATTCCGGTGCTGAACGTCAGCGGCTGGGCCGATGGCTACACGGCCGCCGTCTTCCGCTGCGTGGAAAACCTGCCCAATGCCAAGGGCATTGCTGGACCATGGGGTCATAAATATCCCCATGTCGGTATTCCGGGGCCGGCCATCGGCTTCCTGCAGGAGTGCAAGCGCTGGTTCGACCGCTGGCTGAGCGGCAAGAAGACCGGCGTCGAAAACGATCCGCCGCTGCGGCTGTTCCTGCAAGACAGCGAGAGTCCGAAGCCGCATTTTGACCAACGCAAGGGCCACTGGATCGGCTTGCCTGCCTGGCCATGGAAGAACATCAAGACCGAGAAGCTTTATCTCGGCGATGGCACACTGACCACCAAGCGCGGCAAGGCCAGGCCGCTGTCGATCCTGTCCGGTCAATCGACGGGCCTCACGTCGGGAGAATGGTGCGCCTATGGCCTGGGCAAGATTGCCCCCGAATTGCCTATCGACCAGCGCGAGGACGATGCGCAATCACTGTGCTTTGATGGCGAGATATTGAACAAGCCTGTAGCCATTGTCGGGCGGACATATGTGAAGCTCCGCGTTGCCGCCAACAAGCCCCAGGCGCAAGTCGCGGTGCGTCTCAATGCCATCCATCCGGACGGCAAGGTGGAGCGCATCACCTATGGCCTCCTCAATCTCGCCCACCGCAACAGCCACGAGAAGCCCGCCCCCCTGAGGCCCGGACAATTCTACGATGTCACCGTGGAACTGAACGAGATCGCCGAAACCATTCCGGCGGGCCATCGTCTCAGGCTTGCTATTTCGACAAGCTACTGGCCCATCGCCTGGCCCTCGCCCGAACCGGCAACGCTGACCATTGATCCGGCAAAGTCGCTGATCGTTTTGCCACGGCTGGTGTCGGAGGCCGGACTGGCCAATGTCAAGTTCGCACCCGTCGTCATGTCCATGCCTGCTCCAATGACCATCAAGGATGGGGGTGCTGAAACCCGCCATGTCATCCTCGACATCGACCGCCAGCGCGTCAACTTCACCATCAAGCGCAATGATGGCACCTATGTCATCGACGACATCGGCACCGAGGTGAGCCTGACGAAGCTCAAGGACTTCGCGGTAAGCCGCGATGGTGCAACGCCGCCCACCTCGCTGGTTGCCACCACGGTGCACTACCGCCGCGGCGACTGGGACGCGCGGACCGAGACCGAGGTATCGATGACCTCGGGCAAGACGCACTTCCACATGGAGGCCCACGTCAAAACTTTCGAGAACGGTCAGCCCTTCATCGAACGCATCTTCCGCCGCTCCTTCAAGCGCGACTGCCTTTAGAAATTTGACAGGCAGGCCCAACAGGTACAGTCTTGTCACCATCAACAACCGCTCTGGGAGGAGCTGATGACCAATCGCCGTGAATTGCTTCGCAATGGTGCTTTTCTCTCGGCCATCACAGCACTGGGCATCAAGCCAGCCCAAGTGCTGGCTGCCGAAGGCGGCCTGCTCAAGGTCCGCATGGAAGCCGATATCCAGGTGCTCGATCCGGGCTACATGATCGGCGGCGCCGAGACCAGCCTGCTCTATGCCTGCACGCCACGGCTGGCGCAGCCCAAGAAGGAGGCCGACGGCACCTGGGGCTGGGCGCCATCGGACCTCGTCGAGAAAATCACCCAGGACGATCCCACCCACATATCCTTCACGTTGAAGCCGGGCTTCATGTGGAATGGCGATCTCGGCGAGGTCACCACCGACGACGTCAAGTATTCCTTTGAGCGCATGCTGAAATCCGACTGGGCGGCGCGCTGGCCGACGCTTGATCATGTCGAGGCCAAGGACAAATACAATGGCGTGATCGTGTTGAAAGCGCCCTTCGCCGCGACTTTCCTCATGGGTATCGCCTCGGAGTCCGGCTCGATCCTGCCCAAAGCCGCCGTCGAAAAACTGAAGGACCAGAAATTCACCACCGAACTTCCCGGCCAATGCGGCCCCTACACTTTGGTGGAATGGACGCCCAAGCAGAAGGTCGTGATCAAAGCCAATCCGGACTGGAAGGGCACCAAGCCCGTGTTCAACGAGGTGCGGTTCATCAATGTCGAAGATACCAGTGCTGCCGAACTGGCCTTCGAGGCCGGTGAAGTGGCAATCACCAACGTGCTGCCTGCCACCGCCGCGCGCTACCTCAAGGAGATGCCGAAGAATGCCAAGCTCAACAGCATCGCTGGCCCCTACTATACCTGGATCGGCATGAATACCCAGCACGAGAAGCTGAAGGATATTCGCGTCCGCAAAGCAATCCAGTATGCCATCGACACCAAGTCCATTCTCGAAGCGGCCTATGGCGGTACAGCACCGCAAGCCCACGGCGTCGTGCCGATCGGCGTCGTCGGCTGCCGCAAGGTATCGAAATATTCCTATAACCCCGGCGAGGCCCGCAAGCTTCTGGCGGAAGCAGGCGTCACCGATCTGACGGTGGAATTCAAGACCTTGAACGAAGCCTACCGGGTGACCGCCGCGCAAATCGTCCAGGCCAATCTCGGCGATGTCGGCATCAAGTGCGAAATCATTCCGCTTGATTCAGGCCCCTTCTGGAATCTCGGCCTCGAGTCCAAGGGCGACGACTGGAAGAACCTGCAACTGTGGTGGATGCGTTTCCGCAGCTCGCCCGATCCCTCCGATGCCATCCAGTGGTTCATCAAGTCGCAGGTTGGCGTGTGGAACTGGGAGCGCTGGTCCGATCAGGAATACGAGGATCTGTGGACCAAGGCCCTGTCCGAACCCGACAACGCCAAGCGCGATGTCATGTACCAGCGCATGCAGGAAATCATGGAGGACACCGGCGCCTACGTGTGGATCACCCACGATCCGCTGAACTACGTCCACAGCGACAAGATCGTACCGGACTTCGATACCGGCGGCGAGATTCTCGTCGAACGATTTACCGGCGTTTGACACCACGGCGGGCCGGAGAAATCCGGCCCGTATCGTTTGCGGGGGTACTCAAGCGGACATGCTGTTTTACGCCATCCAGCGCATCGGCCTTTCGATTCTCATTCTCATCACGTCGATGGTGATGCTGTTCACGGCGCTGAAACTCATTCCCGGCGATCCCGCCACCATCATGCTGGGGTCGCGCGCCAATGCCGAAATGCGCGCCCGCATCACCGAGCAATTGGGCCTGAACGATCCCATCATCGTGCAGCTTGGAACCTTCTTCGGCAGGCTGCTGCACGGCAATCTCGGCACCGATCTTTGGAGCCAAAGACCAGTCAGCATGATGGTAATGGAAAATCTTCCCTATACCCTGATCCTGATCGCCGTGGGTCTCGGCTGGGCCGCCTTGATCGGCATTCCACTGGGCTGTTACTCGGCGGTCAGGCGCAATTCCTTCATCGACAAGTTCACCGGCGTCATCTCGGTCGGCACCATTTCCATTCCCTCCTTTGTGGTGGCCATCTATCTGATCCTGCTCTTTGCCATAGCACTCGACTGGCTGCCGGTGATCGGGGCTGGCGAAAAGGGCGACTGGCACGACCAGATGATGCACCTCATCATGCCGGGCTTCGCGCTGGGCCTTGGCTGGGTTGGCTACCTGTCGCGCATCGTACGCGCCTCAATGCTCGAGGTCATGGGCGAGAACCATATCCGCACGGCGCGGGCCTTCGGCCTGACTGAGTTCCACATCATCAGGTCATATGCGCTGCGCATCGCCATCCTGCCAACCATCACGCTTCTCGCTGTAGCCATTGGCGGGCTGCTGTCGAGTGCTGTTTTCATCGAAGCGATTTTTGCAAGGCCTGGCATCGGCAAGCTCATCGTCGATGCCGCTAACATGCGCAATTTCCCCGTGGTGCAAGGAGGCGTGCTGGCGACTGTCGCCCTCTTCGCCATGACCATGCCGTTGGCCGATCTCCTTGTTGCCTGGCTCGACCCCCGTGTCCGTGCCACACTCTGAGATCAAGCCCGTTGCGGCACCGGGTCAAGCCAGCCAGTTCTGGCGCCGAATGCGCGCCGATCACCTTGGCTTCATCGGCCTGATCCTGGTGCTGATCGTGCTGTTCTGCGGCATCTTCGGCCCTTACATCACGCCCTTTGATCCGCTGAAGATCAACGTGCCCGACAAGTTCCAGGCGCCGTCGCTGACACATCTTCTGGGTACGGACAATCTCGGCCGCGACGTCTTTTCGCGGGTCATCGCCGGAAGCCGCATCGCCGTTTCGGTCGGTATTTCGACCATCGGCACCGCCTTGTGCATCGGAGTCATCCTCGGTCTCGTGGCGGGTTACGGGCCACGCTGGCTCGATAATCTCTTGCTGCTGATCTTCGATTCTATTTATTCCTTTCCAACGGTGATCCTCGGTCTCACTGTCGTGACGCTGCTTGGCGCCAGCGTGGCAACACTCATGCTGGTGGTGATCGTCATCCAGACTCCGGCCTATGCACGCCTGACCCGTACTGCCACCCTGTCGATCAAGACCTCGGAATATGTCCAGGCCATCGAGTCGCTGGGCGCCTCGAAGATGCGGATCATTCTTGTGCATCTTCTGCCCAATGTGGTGGGGCCGCTGCTCATTGTCGCCAGCATGGATATTCCCTCAGTGGTGGCGCTGGAGGCGGGCCTTACTTATCTCGGCATGGGCATTCCGCCGCCCGCCCCCAGCTGGGGCCGCATCCTGCAAGAAGGTTTCGGATTGATCCGCGTGGCGCCGTGGATTGTGATTGCCGGCGGCATTCCGCTGATCATCACCACGCTCGGCTTCACCTTCCTC
>JBKJQD010000054.1:0-3513 GCA_046594125.1 Aestuariivirga sp. | reverse complement strand
AGCGCCAACGCTGAGCGCCAAATCCCCTCATCCTCCCACCGCTTCGCGGCAGGCCCCTCCTTCTCCCGATGGGAGAAGGGTAACTTTAGTCGTTGGCGCTGACGCTCACGCCGAGCTTGGTGATCGCTTCGCCGGGCGCTGCCGGGCTCAGCGTCATCAATTCCTGGACCTTGATCGGGCTTGCCGGTTTCACCGAAATGGTGATCGATTTCGGATCCTTGAGGAAGCCGTTCACCGCCGCCGTGGCCTGTTCGCTGAAGGCCTGGTTCTGCAACTGCATGAGGCCCATCTGCATCATGGCGCCGGCGCTGGCGATCAGCGTGGCCTCATCCATGCCCTGCATCTTGGCCAGCATCGGCAGCAGGCGCTTGGTGAGCGAGGAGTCCTCAAAGCGCAGTGCCGCGGATTTGAAGGTGACGGCCTGCAGCTGCGGCAGCATGGCGGTGAAGTCGGGTTCCTTGCCGGACTTCTGGGCGTTCTGCAACACGGCATAGACGGCGACCGGAACATCCGACGCGGCACCCGCGATATTGATGGTGCCGATGTCCTTGCCGCTGATGCTGAAGTTCATGTCCATGCCGAGATTGCCGTCCTTGACGTCCATCTGGCCAGCGCTGGTGAGATCGAAGTTCAGGCCAGCGTAGCCCAGCTGCTTCAACATGCCCATCTGGTCGGCCATGGCAATGGCACTTTCCGGCACCGCAATGTTTGAAATCTTCATGGTGAACTTGCCCGATCCGCTTTGCGGGTCGCCATCCCATGTCGTCTCATAGCCATCGACCGTAAAGGTCTGGCCCACCGTGGTGATCGACATCTTGCCCGCCGATACCTTGTGGGCGACGTTCATCGAGGCGCGGAACAGCTCCTCGGGCGTCGCGTCGGCACCCAGGGCCTTCACATAGAGATCCTCGGCCTCGATCTCCGGTACATCGAAGCTCAGGGCGAATCCCGGACTGCTGACGTCGCCCTTGACGCCGCTGAAGCTGGCGCTGCCGATCTCATAGAGGCCGTCACCTTCATCGGAGATTTCCCCGAGGCTGATTTCCTCGATGCTGGTGGTCACGCCCGGAGCGCCGTCCACGCCGGCCTTGCTGAGCTTCAGGTTGCTGATGGTGACGGTGCCTGAACCATCGGTCTCGATCGAATCATAGGTAGGCTTGACGTTGGCCTGACGCTCGATGTTGTCGAGAATGACCTTGGCGGCGGGCGGAATATCCTCGGCGAAGGCCGGGAGCGTCAGGGCCGTTCCGGCCAGACAAACTGCGACAATCATTCGGTAAGAAATGCTCATGTATGGTCCCTCATTGCTGTAACCGGTCTTCAATGCGCGAGATTACGTGAACGCCCGATGAACCGCAAAGCCATTGATGACTCAGTCTTAAGGCGTTAGGGTCGGCGCCATTCCCGCTTGGAGAAGTCACAAGATGCGAAAATTGCTTGCGATCATGGCCGCCGCCATGATCACCTTCGCCGCCGTGCCGCAGGTGGCCTTTGCCGCAGCCAAATCGGTGACCGAAGACAGCCAGAGTCTCAAGAAAAAGAAAACCGCCGCCACAGCAGCGAAAGCCCGGCAACAGGCCGTGGACAAGCGCCGCGCTGAAGACAAGCGCCGTCTTGCCGGGCGCCGCGCCTGCGGTTCATTCCTGCATTGCCTGTTTGGCCGCCGCACCAATCCCAACGTGCGTTCATCGAGCACCGCCAGCTCTGGCATCTCGGATTATACCACGGCCGAAGTGATCGCCTGGAACGGTGCTGCCAAATATGCGCCGGGCTCGATCATCGTGCGCACGCCGGAACGCGCCCTGTATTTAGTGCTCGGTGGCGGCAAGGCCAGGCGCTACAGCGTCGGCGTCGGCCGCGAAGGTTTCCAGTGGAGCGGCAATTCGAAAATCGTGGCCAAGCAGGAATGGCCGGCCTGGCGCCCGCCCCAGGTGATGATCGAGCGCGAGGCGGCCAACGGCCACATACTGCCCGACATGATGGAAGGCGGTCCGGAGAATCCGCTGGGTGCGCGTGCCATGTATATTGGCGGCACCATGTTCCGCATCCACGGTACCAACAACGCCGGCTCGATCGGTGGTGCGGTATCCTCGGGCTGCATCCGCATGATGAACAGTGACGTCATCGACCTCTATGAGCGCGTCAGGGTCGGCGCCAGGGTCTACGTCTACCAGTAAGCGCACCATTGAATCACGAAGGGCCGCACATGATGCGGCCCTTTTCGTTTGCGCCTGGCGCCAGAAACGAACTGACCCCGGAGGCAGAGCCAACCGGGGTCCAGTCCTGAAGAACGATGAAGCCTAGAGCTTCTTCTTCGCAGCCTTCTTGGCCGGCTTCTTAGCGGCCTTTTTGGCGGGCTTCTTCGCAGCTTTCTTAGCAGCCATGTGCTTATCTCCTAAAGAGTTGGTAGTGCCCCACAACGCAGGTAAGCCTCACATCAAACGGCTGGATTGCAAAATCGGCGCTTCCCAAACCGTCATTGATAAGTCTTGTGTACCCGTTTGTGTGATTCGGCAATATGCCGTCAACATGTAGTATTACGCCGGATGATCACTAACATTTTGTAAATGTCCGCGAATCCGGCCGAACACTCTGTATACGGACGAAACAGCCGCGAATGACGATTTAAGCCGTGGAACAAGGGTGTTTGAGGGATTGTCCGTATACGGATAGTGCCCTGTTTTCGCGCGGGAATTCAATGATTGGCCGCCTCTGGCGCCGCTGTTGCAGCGATGCACCAGTTGAAAAAAGTGTTGATGAGTTGTAGCGGCCCGCGAGATTGATCCGCTGCGGATACCGCCCGCGCTTCATCATCGCCGTCGCGCCCGCCAAACAAAAATGGCCGGGACATTCCCGGCCATTGCCATCGTCAATGATCGAATGCGTTACGAACAGCCGCTCGTGCCGCCGCAGGTGTCGCACTTGAGGCAGGTGCCGTTTCTCACCATGGTGAAGTTGCCGCATTCCGAGCAACTTTCGCCCACGTAGCCCTTCATGCGGGCTTCGTTGCGAAGGTCGGAGGCGGTCTTCGTCATCGTTTCAATGAGCATCGTCTCGGCCAGCGCCAAGGCGCCAACCGATTCCGCGGCGCGCATCTGCAAGGCATGGGCAGGCGAGGAGGCAGCGGTTGGTCCCTTCGGCATCACCACCACATTGGCGAGGTTCTGCTGGCGCACGAAGCCCGACGACAGCACCCGGTTGGCGGGCAAGCGCGGCGATTCCTCGGTGCCCACGCCCTTGCCCAGCGCATCAAAGCCCATCTACGAGGCCTCGACATGGGCGAGGTCATGGCGGCCAAGATAGGACACGGCGAGTTCGCGGAACACATAGTCGAGGATCGACGTGGCGTTCTTGATCGAGTCGTTGCCCTGCACCATGCCGGCGGGTTCGAACTTGGTGAAGGTGAAGGCGTCGACATATTCATCCAGCGGCACACCATATTGCAGGCCCACCGAAATGGCGATGGCGAAGTTGTTCATCATGGCGCGCAGAGCAGCACCTTCCTTGTGCATG
>JBKJQD010000001.1:0-3986 GCA_046594125.1 Aestuariivirga sp. | reverse complement strand
CTGCCGTCGAAGCAGCTCAACATTCTGGAGATCCTGCCAGGCGTGGTGCTCACGGTGTTCACCTGGGTGCTGCTGTCCTCGGCCTTTTCGATCTACCTCGTGAACTTCAACACCTTCGCCTCGACCTATGCCTCCCTGTCAGGCCTCTTCGCCGCGATGTTCTTTCTCTACCTCTCGGCACTCGTCCTCATTCTCGGCGGTGAAATGAACCGCGTCCTCGCCATCCGCCGCCTGATGCACGCGCACAACGCTGCCGTCCGCGGAGAGAACGAGGAAGTCTGAGTCCCCTCCCCCCTCAATCTCTCCATCACCGGCCTTGAGCCGATGAACCAGACCTTTCGGTCGCAAACCGCTGAAAGTCTGGTTGGCCGGGACAAGCCCGGCCATGACAGATCCTAGGATGCGGAAGGTTCTGCAAGGATCGCGGGGCCTACTTCTGTGCCGCCTCGATGGCATCATCCAACGTCTTGAGTCCTGTGGTGGGGACCGAGACCAGAACCGCCATGTTGCCGGGGCGGTGCTCGTTCTTCCACATCTTCATGTGCGCCTTGGGGATGTCGCGCCAGGCGTAGACTTCCGACATGCACGGGTCGATGCGCCGCGCCTGCACCAGTTTGTTGGCAGCCGAGGCCTGCATGAGATTGGCGAAATGCGAGCCCTGCACGCGCTTCTGGTGCATCCACAGGTAACGCGCGTCGAGCGTCAGGTTATAGCCGGTCGTTCCAGCACAGATCACCACCATGCCGCCGCGCTTCACCACCAGCACCGAGACCGGGAACGTCGTCTCGCCCGGATGCTCGAAAACCATGTCGACGCTTTGCCCCTTGCCGGTGAAAGCCCAGATGGCCTTGCCGAAGTCGCGGGCGTGTTTGAGCCAGTCATTGTAACCGGACGTGCCGACCTGCGGCATCTGCCCCCAGCACTGGAAATTCTTGCGGTTGATGACGCCCTTGGCGCCGAGCTGGATGACGAAGTCCTTCTTGTCATCGTCCGAAATGACGCCGATGGCATTGCCGCCCGCCGTGGCGATGAGCTGGATCGCCATCGAACCCAAACCACCGCTCGACCCCCAGACCAGCACGTTCTGCCCGGCACCCAGGATATGCGGCTTGTGGCCGAACAGCATGCGATAGGCGGTGGCCAGCGTCAGCATGTAGCAGGAGGATTCCTCCCAGGTGAGATGGGCGGGCTTGGGCAAAAGCTGCCGCGCCTGGACGCGGGCGAACTGGGCAAACGAGCCATCCGGCGTTTCGTAGCCCCAGATGCGCTGCGAGGCCGAGAACATCGGATCGCCGCCATTGCACTCCTCGTCATCGCCGTCGTCCTGATTGCAGTGAACCACCACTTCGTCGCCCACCTTCCAGCGCTTGACCTTGGCGCCCACCGCATAGACGATGCCCGACGCGTCCGAGCCCGCGATGTGAAACGGGTTCTTGTGGCCGTCGATGGGCGAAATGGGCTTGCCGAGTGCCGCCCACACGCCATTGTAATTGACGCCCGCCGCCATGACCAGGATCAGACACTCGTCCTCGCCGATGGCCCAGGTGGGAACGACCTCGACTTGCATGGCGGTATCGGGTGCCCCGTGCCGCTCCTGGCGGATACACCAGGCGTGCATGTTGGCTGGCACATGGCCGAGCGGCGGAATTTCGCCGATGTCATACAAGTCCTTCACCGGCTGATTGGCATTGGCCGGAGTGGGTGTAGCGGCGGAGGCGGTCATGGGCAGGTCTCCCTCTGGAGGCATCATAGCCCAAGGCTAAACCATTTTGCACTGCAACAAAAGTGGGGGCGAGGGACGCCGTACATTACCTAAAACTTGCGCCTCCACCCCAACGCTCCGTCAACGGCCTCGTGCTATCAATGCATCATGTGGCGAAGTCCTCCCTTTCGCCCTGAACTTTCCCCGCCGCCCGCAAGGTGGCGGGTTTTTTTGCCGGCTTGGACCCCGCCGGAACTCTTGAGACAAATCCTCCGCAAATTCGTGGAAATTTGCGTGACGGGCCGAAAGAACTCATGAACCGCCAAAGCATGCGAGGCTTGGTTAATGGCTTAAAGACAGTCATAACTATTCCCGTACCGCCCAACGGGAGCCGCGCCATCATGGAAGAACTGGTTTACAGAATTGCCGATCTCTTCTCCTCGACGCCCGATCTCGGCAGCGTTCCGGAACAGGCCCTGCCGTGGTCGTCGGTGTTCAGCGGCGTCGGCGCGGTGATTCTCGGCAAGTTCACCGGCTCACTCGGCAGCCTGACGCTGCCCCTCAATTATTCCGCGCTGTTCATCGGCGCCATCATGTCCAACTGGCTGCTCAAGGGCCTCGACCTGCCGATTGACCGCGCCGTGCAGCAGCCCATGCTGGTCACCATGATCGGCATGCTGGTTGGCGCCGTCGCCATGATCTTCTGGTTGCAGAACGAGAACGCCCGCGCCTGATCCGAAAGTCCCGGTTGTACCGCACAATCGCCCATGCTTGCATGGCGCCATGACGGATCGCGACAAGCCCTGGCTCTTCCGCACCTATGCCGGCCATTCGACGGCGGCTGATTCAAACCATCTCTATCGCGGCAATCTCGCCAGGGGCCAGACCGGGCTTTCGGTGGCCTTCGATCTCCCCACCCAGACCGGCTATGACTGTGATCATGTCCTGGCGCGCGGCGAGGTTGGCAAGGTTGGTGTGCCGGTTTCCCACATCGGCGATATGCGGGCTCTGTTCGACCAAATCCCGCTGGCCACCATGAACACCTCGATGACCATCAACGCCACGGCGGCCTGGCTGCTGGCGCTCTATGTGGCGGTGGCCGATGAACAGGGTGCTGCCCGCGCCAGCCTCACCGGCACCACCCAGAACGACATCATCAAGGAATACCTGTCGCGCGGCACCTACGTGTTTCCGCCCGGCCCCTCGATGCGGCTCATCACCGACACCATCGCTTTTTCGGCGAAGGAACTGCCCAAGTGGAATCCGATGAATGTCTGCTCCTATCATTTGCAGGAGGCGGGAGCCACACCGGTGCAGGAACTGTCCTTTGCGCTGGCCACGGCGATTGCCGTTCTCGATGCGGTGAAAGCCAGTGGGGCCGTGCGCCAAGAGGAATTCCCGCAGGTCGTCGGGCGCATGTCATTCTTCGTCAATGCCGGCATCCGCTTCATCACCGAGATGTGCAAGATGCGGGCCTTCACCGAACTCTGGGACGAGATCTGCCGCGGCCGCTATGGCATCGAGGACGAGCGCCAGCGCCGCTTCCGCTATGGCGTGCAGGTGAACTCGCTGGGCCTGACCGAGCAGCAGCCGGAAAACAACGTCTACCGCATCCTGCTTGAAATGCTGGCCGTGGTGCTGTCGAAGAATGCCAGGGCGCGGGCCGTGCAGTTGCCCGCCTGGAATGAGGCGCTGGGCCTGCCCAGGCCCTGGGACCAGCAATGGTCGCTGCGCATGCAGCAGGTGGTGGCCTATGAGACCGACCTCCTCGACTATGGCGACATCTTCGACGGCTCGAAGGAGATCGAGGCCAAGGTCGAGGCTTTGAAGCAGGAGGCCCGCGCGGAACTGAAGCAGGTGATCAATCGCGGTGGCGCGGCTTCGACGGAGGCCATCGCCTACATGAAGCGGGTGCTGGTCGAGAGCAACACGGCGCGCCTCAAGGCCATCGAGTCCGGCGCCACAAAGATCGTCGGTGTCAATGTTTTCACCAGCACCGAACCAGCACCGCTATCGGCTGGCAGCGATGCCATCATGACCGTCAACGACGATGTCGAATACCAGCAGATCGAACAACTCAAAACCTGGCGCGCAAAACGTGACTCCAAGTTAGTCAGGACGGCACTTGATGCCCTGCGGCTTGCCGCGAGTGAAGGCCGCAACATCATGGAGCCGTCGATCGCTTGCGCCCGCGCCGGTGTCACCACCGGCGAGTGGGGTACCGCCCTGCGCGCCGTGTTCGGCGAATTTCGCGGGCCGACGGGTGTCTCTCTCAGCCTGGATG
>JBKJQD010000464.1:0-4411 GCA_046594125.1 Aestuariivirga sp. | reverse complement strand
GTTGCTGGCGATCAACGTCAATGCGGTTTTCCGGGCCGTGCGCGCCGCACTGCCGCACATGCAGGCGCGCAAGAGCGGCGATATCATCGTGACCAGTTCAATCGCCGGGCACGAGGCGTTGCCCATGGAGCCGGTTTACTCGGCCTCCAAACACGCCATCAATGCATTCGTCCATGGCCTTCGCCGCCAGCTTATTCCCGATAACATCCGGGTCGGCGCCGTTGCGCCCGGCACGGTGCTGAATGAGTTGTGGGGGATCACGGAGGAAGCCGACATTGCCCGACAGGTTGCTGATCGTACCGGCATCAGATCGGAAGACGTTGCGGAGGCGGTTCTGTTCATGCTCACCCGTCCACCCCATGTCACCATCCGGGACATCGTCATCATGCCCCAAGCGCTGGACCTCTGAGAGTCTGTTACAGAACTTCACATGGGATTGCATATCTTTCGAAGCATGAAGCGGAGTGAGGCGAGGAGCAGAAACGCGCGGGCTTTGCGGTTGAAGCACTCCCAGTCCTTGGCGAGCCTGCGGCAGCGGTTGAGCCATGCGATGGTGCGTTCGACAATCCATCTTTTGGGCAGAACCACGAAGCCCTTGGCCTTGTCACTGCGCTTGACGATCTCGATGTTGAGTTTGGCCATGGCCTTCTTCACGCCGCGCTGGAATATTTCCCCGCTGTAGCCGCCGTCGGCATAGAGCTTGAGCAGAAACGGATAGAGCCCGAACAGCGTCGCCATCACAAGAACCCCGCCATCGCGGTCCCCGGCCTTCGCCGGGGCAGGCTCTGGATGCCCGCGTGATGCACGAGGCCATGCATCAGCAGGCCTTGTGTATCGACGAGAATGTGCCGCTTCTTGCCCTTGATCTTTTTGCCTGCATCATAACCCGGCCAGTCCGAGACCCCCCTTTTTCGGCGCTTTTCACGCTTTGGCTGTCGATGATCGCGGCGGTGGGCGAGGCCTCACGCCCTGCGGCCTCCCGGCATTCCATGTAAAGCGCGTGGTGCATCCGTTCCAGCGTCCCGTCCCAGCTCCACAGGTCGAAATAGCTATAAATCGTCGAGTACGGCGGCAGGTCTTTCGGGATGGCCCGCCACTGGCAGCCGCTCGAGAGAATGTACATCAGCCCGTTGACGATCTCGCGCTCGTTCACATGCCGCCGGTTGCCGCCGCGCTTGGCTTTCGGGATCAGCGGCTTCAAAACCGCCCACTCATCATCCGTCACATCGCTGGGATAACGCAGCTTGCTCCGGTCATACCGGCTTCGGTTCGCAACAGTCCACATCAGGGGCCTCCGTGAGAATCAGGGCACCCCGCATATGAATCACAAATGATTCATCCGATTCAATCTGTTTCTAAACAGGCTCTTAGAAAACCCCGGGAATGCAGGCGTGCGGCATTCCCGGGAATATCTTGCCGGATCAGAGCGCGGGCAACTGCTCGTAGCCATGCCCCAGATATTTCTGGGTCAGTTTGTCGAGTTCGCCGCTCATAACCGCTGAATAGATGAACACGTTGAGCCAGTTGGCCAGGTTCTGTTCACCCATCCGTACGCCCATGTGAGCCGGTCCGCGGGCCAGCACGAACTTCCGGTCGAATTCCTTGCCGGCGTTTTGCTTCAGCAGCTCCTGCACGACAAGGCTGTTGGTGGCGATAAGTTCGGCCTGGCCGGAAAGATAGGCGGTAGCCGCCGTCGCATCGTCTTCGGTGCGCATGAAGTTGGCGTCAGCATTCATTCCCGTCAGGGTCATGTCCTGTGTCGTGCCTTTGGTCACGACGATTTTGTGGCTGCCCAGCTCAGCGGCTGAACTGACGCTGAGGGATTTCAGGCCATACACGGCGTCATAAGTATCGGCATAGGGCGAGGTGTAGGTAATTTGCTTGGCTCGTTCCGGCGTCATGCCCAGCGCTGCGATCACAATGTCGATCTTGTTGGTAATAAGATAGGGAATCCGGTTTGCGCCGGTGATCTGCTGCAGTTCAACCTTAACGCCGAGCGCCTTGCCGATGCTCTCGGCGAGCTCGACATCGAGGCCGACAGGATTCCGATTGGCATCCTGCGAGCCGAAAGGCGGTACGTCCACCGGCACGCCGATGCGAACGATGCCGTTGGCGAGGATATTCGCAAGATCGTCGGCGCGCGCCAGCGTTGCGGCCGAAAGTGTCAGCGCCATTGCGGCGATGATTGTAAGCAGGCGTTTCATGATAGGTCTCTCCTCTTCTGTTGCTAGTGAAGCACGGCGGCAAGAAAGGTCTCCAGTTCGGGTGTCTTGGGCAGGGCCAGCGTATCGGCCGCCGGACCCTCTTCATGAATCCGGCCGGCATGCATGAACACCACGCGCGAACCGAAGCGCCTCGCGAAACCCATTTCATGGGTGACCAAAAGCATCGTCATGCCGGAGCGCGCCATATCCTCGAGCACTTTGATAACCTCTCCGGTGAGTTCCGGATCGAGTGCTGAAGTGATCTCGTCGAACAGCATCAGCGTGGGCTGCATGGCGAGCGACCGGGCGATGGCCACCCGCTGCTGCTGGCCACCGGAAAGCTGATCGGGGTAAGCGTCAAGCTTGTCTTCGAGCCCGACGCGGCGGAGAACGTCGCGGGCGATCTGCAGCGCCTGCGGTTCGGGCATGCCTTTGGCCACCGTCGGGGCCAACGTGATGTTCCGCGCCACCGAGAGATGTGGGAAGAGATTATAGCCCTGAAAGACGATGCCGACTTTCTGGCGTAACTGGCGCAGATCGGTCTTGGGGTCATTGACGATTGTACCGTCGACGACGATACGCCCGGCCTGAATTGGCTCGAGTCCGTTCACGCAGCGCAGAAGCGTGCTTTTACCGGAGCCGGAACGCCCGATGATGGCGATGATTTCCCCAGGCTCGACGTTCAGGGTGATATCATTAAGCACCAGGTTCGAGCCGAACGACTTGGTGACGCCAGTGATTTCAACGAGCGCCATGCAGCCTCCTCTCGAGCCGGCGGCTCAATTGCGTGAGCGGAAAGCACATCAGGAAGTAGAGCGCGGCCACCGTCAAATAGACCGCAAATGGCTGGAATGTCGCGGCCGTTGTTGTCTGCCCTTCGCGGGTCACCTCGACAAAGCCGATGGTCGAAGCCAGCGAGGTATCCTTGATCAATTGCACCAGGAACCCGACGGTCGGCGGCGTGGCGACACGCAGGGCTTGCGGCACGATGATATAGCGCAGCTGGCTGAACTGGCCGATACCCAGTGAAGCACCGGCTTCCCATTGCGTACGCGGAATGGCCAGCAGCGCGCCGCGCCATATTTCCCCCAGATAGGCGCTCGCATAGACTGACAGGGCGCAACTGGCGGCAGTCCAGGGGCCGACCGGAAAGCCGAATATTGCCAAGCCGAAATAAAGCCCGAATATCCAAACCAAAAGCGGCATGCCCTGGACCAGTTGGGTATAGACGGTGCCGGCAAGGCGAACCGGCGCCAGCTTGCTGAAACGCAAGACCGCCACGACGGCGCCAATCAGCGCTCCGCCGACAAATGCCACCGCCGAGAGCGCCAAGGTCCAGCGCAAGGCCGCCACCAGGAACATCACGTCGATCCAAGCGAACTGTCTGATCATCGGTGGCCAAAAGCCCCTTGGTAGATCAGCGCCAATCCGGCGCGACAGGTCAGGGCCAGCGTGAGGTAGACGACGCCGATGACGGCATAGACCTCGAAATCCCGGAAGGTACGCGACTGGATGATCGATGCGGTGTGAAAAAGGTCCTCGACCGAGATCAGCGACACGACGCTGGTCGCCAGCAGGAGCAGGGTGAACTGGCTTGATAGCGCCGGAAACATTATTTTCAGCGCAGGCAGCAGCACAACGTACCGGAACACTTGGAGACCCGACAGCCCGAGCGCCTGTCCAGCTTCGATCTGGGTGCGTGGAATTGCCTGCAGCCCGGCCCGCACGATTTCCGTGGCATAGGCTCCCACGTTGACGATCAGCGCGACGGCGGCGGCGACGGGCGCGTCGAGCCGCAAACCGATTTGCGACAGCCCGAAAAACACAATGAAAAGCTGTATCAGCAGCGGCGTATTGCGAATCGCCTCGACATAGGAAGTCACCGTCAGCCGAAGCGGTGCAGAACCGTAAAGCTGCAGCGATGCTCCCAGGATGCCGATAAGCAGGCCGCCGGCCATCGCAATGATCGCCAGCAGCAGCGTCACACCCACGCCGTGCAGAAGTGCAGGCCAGTACGCCAGAACGTCGCGGAATTGGAACACGTATGTCACGCGTTTGGCGCCCTCTTGCGACCCTCGGCCAAGCGCCCCGCTCCTGCATTGCGTGACAATCGACCAGTCGATGTTTGCAATTTATCTCACTTACACGTAAGTCAGTATCTGGTTCATGTCAACCGGGCTTTATCGCGCTTATCGTGGAAGGAGCGA
>JBKJQD010000443.1:0-12605 GCA_046594125.1 Aestuariivirga sp. | reverse complement strand
GTTCGTGCGCGAACGCACCGCGCAGTTCCGCGACCAGGCGGAACGCCGCATGAAAGGCGAGCTGAGCGAGGACGAATTCCGCCCGCTGCGCCTGATGAACGGGCTCTACCTGCAGCTGCACGCCTATATGCTGCGCGTCGCCGTCCCCTATGGCACGCTGTCGGGCAAACAGATGCGGGCGCTGGCCTTCATCGCCGACAAGTGGGACAAGGGTTACGGCCATTTCACCACCCGCCAGAATATCCAGTACAACTGGATCAAGCTTGAGGACACCGCCGACATTTTGGGCGCTCTCGCCGATGTCGAAATGCATGCCATCCAGACTTCCGGCAACTGCATCCGCAACGTGACGACCGACCATTGGGCCGGTGCCGCCGCCGACGAGATCGCCGATCCCCGGCCCGTCGGCGAGCTGCTGCGGCAATGGTCGTCGCTGCATCCGGAGTTTTCTTATCTGCCGCGCAAGTTCAAGATCGCCGTGACCGGTGCGCCCCATGACCGCGCCGCCGTCAAGGTCCATGACATCGGCTTGCGGCTGCACAAGAATGACAAGAGCGAGACCGGCTGGGAAGTGATCGTCGGCGGTGGCCAGGGCCGCACCCCAATCATCGGTGTCACGGTGCGCGACTTCCTGCCCGAGCATGAACTGGTGGGCTACCTCGAGGCCATCATGCGCGTCTACAATCTCTATGGCCGCCGCGACAACAAGTACAAGGCGCGCATCAAGATACTGGTGCATGAATTGGGTGCCGAGAAATTCAAGTCCGAGGTCGAGGCCGAATACGCCAGGAAGCCGCAGGCCTCGACCGAGGTTGAGGAGCGCGAACTGGCGCGCATCGCCGCTTACTTTGCAGCCCCGCAATTCGACAAGCTGCCGCGCTGGTCGGCAAGCTTCGAGGAAGCCAAGTTGGCAAACCCGGCTTTCGCCCGCTGGGCCCGCAACAACCTGGCCGCCCACAAGATTGACGGCTACACCATCGTCAATATTTCACTCAAGCCCGAAGGTGGCATTCCGGGCGATGCCACGGGAGAGCAGATGCGGCTGATGGCCGGTCTCGCGGAAAAATATTCGCACGACGAATTGCGCATCAGCCACGCCCAGAACATCGTGCTGCCGCATGTGAAGAAGGACGATGTCTTCTTGATCTGGCAGGCACTCGACGCGGGCGGACTGAGTGCTGCGAATTACGGGCTCGCGGGCGACATCATCGCCTGCCCCGGCCTCGACTATTGCGCGCTGGCCACGGCGCGTTCGATCCCGATCTCGCAGGCGATCTCGCGCAAGTTCGCCAACCTCGACCGCCAGGAAGAGATTGGCCCGATCAAGATCAACATCTCCGGCTGCATCAATGCCTGTGGCCACCATCATGTCGGCCACATCGGCATCCTCGGTCTCGACAAGAAGGGCGAGGAATATTACCAGATCACGCTTGGCGGATCGTCGGCCGAGAACGCGTCGATCGGCTCGATTCTCGGACGGGGCTTTGCCGGTCATGAAGTGGCCGACGCCATCGAAACCATTCTCGACACTTATCTGAAACTGCGCGCACCCGGCGAGGAATTCCTCGCCGCCTACGCCAGAGTTGGCGCCAAGCCCTTCAAGGAGGCTCTCTATGCCACTGCTTAAGAACAACACGTTGATTTCTGATACTTGGATTCACGCTGGGTCCGACGATCAGCTTCCGGAAGCGGGCGATGTGATCGTGTCCTTCGCCAGGCTGTTGCGCGACTTTGAAACGCTGTCAAAGCGGACCGGCAAACTTGGCGTGGTATTTTCAAACATCGAACGCGCCGAGGCGCTGGCCACCTTTCTGCCCAAGCTCTCGGTTATCGTGCTGGCCTTCCCCGCCTTCAACGATGGCCGCGCCTATTCGATTGCCCGGCAGCTCCGTGATTTTGGTTATCGCGGTGAAATCCGCGCCACCGGCAACGTGCTGCCCGACCAGTTGCAATTCATGCTGCAGGTGGGCTTCGATGCCTTCGATATCGGCGAGCGCTTCCCGCTGGAAGCCTGGCAGGGTGCGTCGAAGCAGATGTCGCTGGCCTATCAGCGCGGCCTGTTCCGGCGCAATTCCGAGGCCGAAATCTGGACCGAACGCCACACCGATGCCGAGCCCTGGCTCGAGCAGCCGCACGCGGGATAAGCTCCATGGACAAGCGCATCTTTGAAAATTATGCGGGCCTTGAGGGACGCGAGTTGCTGACCTGCATCCTGCGCGATTTCAAGGGCCGCGCCGCCGTGGTCTCCTCATTCGGTGCTGAGTCCGCCGTGCTTCTTCACATGGTGGCCAGCGTCGATGCCGCCACACCCGCCATCTTCCTCGATACCGGCAAGCATTTCTGGGAGACACTCAGCTATCGCTCTATGCTTATCGACAGGCTGGGCCTGACCGACGTGCGCTCCATTGCGCCCGATGCCGCCGATCTCGCCGGAAACGATCCCGACGGCACGCTGCAAGTGAGCAACGGCGATCTGTGCTGCCATATCCGCAAAACCATTCCGCTGGAGAAAGCGCTGACCGGCTTCGACGTGGTGATCTCGGGGCGCAAGCGCTACCATGGTGCCGCCCGCGCCACGCTCGACTTCCTGTCAATCAGTGAGAGCCGCCTGAAGGTGGAGCCGCTGGCTGGCCACTCAGCACTCGATCTCGACGCCTACATGAATTCGCATCAGTTGCCGTCGCACCCGCTGACCGAGATTGGTTACTTCTCGATCGGCTGCGAACCCTGCACGCTGCCGGGTGGCGACGCTGCCGACCCGCGCGCCGGACGTTGGGCTGGCACGTCGAAGACTGAGTGCGGCATCCACTGGACGCATAATGGCCGTGACATGGCGTCAGCCACGGCTGGCCGTCACTGAGGTCGAAAATGCCTTACCTTATATTCTCTATTGACTAGATAGGGTAACTCTTTTAACATCACGAAATGGTTGCATTTGGCCGCAATCGTCTGGTGTTGGGGGGTACGAATCATGTGGGATATCCTGATTTTCGCGGGCGTCGGTTTTTTTGCCCAATTGATCGATGGCGCGCTCGGAATGGGTTTTGGTGTAATCTCCTCGGTGGTGCTGCTGGCGTTTGGTGTGCCACCGTCGCATACGTCAGCCAGCGTCCATGCGGCCAAGCTGTTCACCACCGCCGCGTCGGGCGCTTCGCACATCATCCACGGCAATGTCGACCGGCGCATCCTGATCATCCTCAGCGTGGCAGGAACCATTGGCGGCATCCTTGGCGCCCTGGTGCTGGTCAACGTGGCGGGCGGTTCGATGCGGCCCTTCGTCTTCGGCTATCTGATGATCATGGGTTTCGTCATCATCTGGCGCGGATTGATGTTCCCATCCAACAAGACGGTTTCCGGGCACTACATCGCCCCATTGGGAGTCACGGGTGGCTTTCTTGACGCGATTGGCGGCGGCGGCTGGGGTCCGGTCGTCACCTCCAGCCTGATCGGTGCTGGCGCTTCGCCACGTTTCGTTGTGGGCACCGTCAATGCCGCCGAATTCGTCGTCACTTGCGCCATCGTCTCGGCCTTTGCGGCATCTTTCTTTTTTGGGGCATGGGCGGAGGCCGAGGGCATCGGCAATCATCTCCTGGCGATCGGTGGATTGATCGCCGGCGGATTCCCGGCGGCGTTGATGGCGGGCTGGCTGCTCAAGATCGCGCCACGCAAACCGCTGATGATCGCCGTGGGCTGCCTCGTCGTCTCGTTGTCCGGATACGAACTGTCGAAAGTATTCCTTTAAGGCGACAGTTGCTCGCGCAACACGCTGAAGTCGCCGACCACCACCGGCTTGCCGTTGTCATCGCCGGCAATGCGCAGCCATAGCCCACGGCCTCTGGCAGCGCCCGGAATGGCGAAGGTCTGGCTTTCCGCTGATTGTTGCAGGGTGAAACTCATCACCGGACGGCCCGAAGCTTCGAGCTGGCCATCGGGCAGCACCATGACATCGAGCTTGCTGGCCAGCCGCATCGGGTCAGCGCCCGGCGGCGGGGTGTACTGGATGGCGGTGACCAGTTGCGCCGAAGTCGACTGAAATTCCATGACGACATTCACTTCGCTGTCGGGTGGCAGAATGGTGAGGCTGGTTTCAGGTTTGCCGTCGAACAGGCTGGCGAAGGCATAGCGCGTTTCCGAGCCATCCTTGAAAGCCGCCGCCACATGGGCATTTTTCTCAAGTGCGATGGCGGCGGTCTGCAGCATCGGGCCGCCATCGGACTTGGCCGTTTCGCCGCCCGTTGCCGCTTGTTGCGGGTCAAGCGCCAGCGTCACCTGGACCGGTTGCTGGCCAGCGGGGGCCGGCGCAAAGGCCTGATAGGCGGCAATCGCCACCCCGGCAATCGCGGCGAAGCTCGATACGGCGATGTGCAGGTTGGTCAGCTTCATGGAATTAGGCTTTAAGGATCGAGCGTCCTGCGTAGACAGCCTGGGTGCCAAGTTCTTCCTCGATGCGGAGCAACTGATTGTACTTTGCGAGCCGGTCCGAACGGGCCAGCGAACCCGTCTTGATCTGACCGCAGTTTGTGGCAACAGCAAGATCGGCGATGGTCGAATCCTCGGTTTCGCCCGAACGATGCGACATCACAGCGGTGTAACCCGCCTTGTGGGCCATCTCGACGGCTTCCAGGGTTTCGCTCAGTGAACCGATCTGGTTCACCTTGACCAGAATCGAATTGGCGATGCCCTGAGTGATGCCCTGCTTAAGCCGCTTGGTGTTGGTCACGAAGAGATCATCACCCACCAGCTGATGCGTCTTGCCGATCAGGTCCGTCACTTGCTTCCAGCCATCCCAGTCGTCCTCCGACATGCCATCCTCAATCGAAATGATCGGAAAGTCCCTGGCGAGCTTGGCGAGATAGGCGGCCTGCTCTGTGATCGAACGCTTCTTGCCCTCGCCTTCGTAGTCATAGACGCCGCCCTTGAAGAATTCGGTGGCGGCACAGTCGAGCGCCAGGAACACGTCCTTGCCCGCCGCATAGCCTGCCTGGCCGATGGCCTTGACCACGAATTCAAGAGAAGCCTCGGCCGAGGGAAGGTTGGGCGCGAAGCCGCCTTCATCGCCGACGTTGGTATTGTGACCGGCCTTCTTCAGCGCACCTTTCAGCGTGTGGAAGATTTCGGCACCCATGCGCAGCGCCTCACGGAAGCTTGGCGCCCCCACCGGCATGATCATGAATTCCTGGAAGTCGATGGGGTTGTCGGCATGGACGCCACCATTGATGATGTTCATCATTGGCACCGGCAGAGTGCGCGCCGAGGTGCCGCCGACATAGCGATAAAGTGGCAGGCCCGCCGACTCGGCTGCCGCCTTGGCCACGGCGAGCGACACGCCGAGTATGGCGTTGGCGCCGAGCTTGGCCTTGTTGGGCGTTCCGTCCAGTTCGATCATCGCCATGTCGATGGCAATCTGGTCTTCGGCATCCATGCCGGCCAGTGTATCGAAGATGTCGCCGTTGACGGCGGCCACCGCCTTGGTGACGCCCTTGCCGAGATAGCGCGACTTGTCGCCATCACGCAGTTCCATGGCCTCGTGCGCGCCCGTAGAAGCCCCCGACGGCACCGCCGCACGGCCCATGGAGCCATCTTCCAGCACCACATCCACCTCAACCGTCGGGTTGCCCCGGCTATCGAGAATTTCGCGGGCGGTGATGTCGAGAATGGCGGTCATCGGGGTCTCCCAGAGGTGCGTACATCGGTTGCCCGCCTTATGAGCGGGAGAAGTGATGTTTGCAAGTAGGCTGCGACCGTCTAAACTGGAGCCCATGACGAAAACCGATGTCTCGGGCTTGACCCAGCTGGGCAACGCCACCTCCGTCCCCACATCACCGGATGAGGCGGTGCTGGAGCGCGTGCCCAACAGCCAGCATGACGTGAACTATGTGGTGCGCTTCGTGGCGCCGGAGTTCACCAGCCTGTGCCCGATGACCGGCCAGCCGGATTTCGCCCATCTGGTGATCGATTACATTCCGAACCGCTGGCTGGTGGAATCGAAATCACTGAAGCTGTTTCTGGGTACTTTCCGCAACCACGGCAGCTTCCACGAGGACTGCACCATCGGTATTGCCAGGCGGCTGGTCAAGGAACTGCGACCACGCTGGCTGCGGATCGGCGGCTATTGGTATCCAAGGGGCGGCATCCCGATCGACGTCTTCTGGCAGACGGGAGCACCACCCAAAGGCGCCTGGATTCCGGACCAGGGTGTCGCGCCCTATCGCGGGCGGGGCTGACCCATGACCTTCGCCATCCAGTGCAGCGTGGCGAGTGCCGGGAAAGTCCAGATCAACATGGCCAGTTCAAATGGATTGCGCGGGGCCGTGAGGTCGATCAGGCCGTTGGCAGAGGATTTATCGCTCACCCAGACATCGGCCTCGCGCGGTTCCACGGGCCTGCTTAAGGACGGGCGTTGTGGCATGGCAATGACCACCGATTTCTTGCTCATGCCGCCAGCCTCTTTGCGTCTTGTTCCATGATCATGCTGGCCAGATTGACCAACTCTTTGGCTGCGTCACCGTTTGGTGCTGCTTCCATGACACTCAGCCCCCTGGCGGCGCTCTCGGCATAGATGATGCGCTGGCCGAGCGTCACCGGCAGGACCGGCACGTCCTCGAATTCACCCAAGGCCTTGGCGGCGTCGCGGCCGATGGCCGTCTTGGCGATGCGCCGGTTGATCAGGAAGGCGGCACGGATATTCGGGCGATACTGCTGCGCCTCGCGCAGCAATCGCACCGTGTCAGCACTTGCCCAAATGTCGAAGGGTGACGGCTGGACCGGAATGAGCACCAGATCGCTGGCGAGAATTGTGGCGCGGGCCAGTTCGTTGACGCGCGGTGCGCCGTCGATCACCACCACATCGTAGTCGCGGGCGAGGCTCGGCAGCTCCCGGTGCAGGGTGGGCTTGGCCATGCCGACCACCGGAAAGAACATGTCACGCTCGCGCAGCGACGACCAGGCGAGCGCACTGCCTTGCGGGTCGGCATCGACCAGCAGGACGCGGCGATTGACGGCCAATGCCGCGGCGAGATTGATTGACACCGTCGTCTTGCCGACGCCGCCCTTCTGGTTCAGCACACCAATGATCATCGACGGTTTCCCTTCTGGAACGTGGAGGAGCAAAGCACGGCGATATCCTGCCGCACCATCAAGAAGGCTTTTGATTCGGGCAAGCCGCCTTGCTGACGCAGCCTCAGGCGCCCTTGGCCACCGCGTCCAGGGCCAT
Source organism: Aestuariivirga sp. (assembly GCA_046594125.1). Classification (GTDB taxonomy): domain Bacteria; phylum Pseudomonadota; class Alphaproteobacteria; order Rhizobiales; family Aestuariivirgaceae; genus Aestuariivirga. Next base: position 5,392 of record JBKJQD010000443.1, on the reverse strand, counting down.
CAGCTTCAGCAGCAGGGCCTCCAATTGATCGAGCGGCACCATGTTGGGGCCGTCGCTGGGGGCGTTGTCGGGATCCTCGTGGGTCTCGATGAACACACCCGCCACGCCGACAGCCACGGCGGCGCGGGCCAGCACTGGCACCATGCGCCGGTCACCACCCGTGGACGAGCCCTGCCCTCCCGGCTGCTGCACTGAATGGGTGGCGTCGAAGATCACCGGCGCACCGGTCTCGGCCATGACCGGCAGTGCCCGCATGTCGGAGACCAGGGTGTTGTAGCCGAAGGAGGCGCCGCGCTCGGTGAGCATCACATTGGCGTTGCCCGAGGCCACCAGTTTCTGCACCACGTTCTTCATGTCCCAGGGCGCCAGGAACTGGCCTTTCTTGACGTTCACCACGCGGCCGGTCTTGGCGGCGGCGATGAGCAGGTCGGTCTGGCGCGACAGGAAGGCGGGGATCTGCAGGATATCGATGACCGGCGCCAGTTCGGCGCATTGCGAAATCTCATGGACATCGGTGAGTACGGCCAAGCCCAGTTCCCTGCGGATGTCGGCGAAGACGGCCAGTGACTTCTCAAGCCCCATGCCGCGCTTTCCCGTCAGGCTGGTGCGGTTGGCCTTGTCGAAGCTCGATTTGTAAACCAGCCCGATGCCGAGCTTGGCGCAGATTTCCTTGAGCCTGCCCGCCATCATGAAAGCATGGTCGCGGCTTTCCATCTGGCAAGGTCCGGCGATCAGCGCCAGCGGCAGAGCGTTGCCGAAGGACACATTGCCGGCCTTGACTGTCGTATTCGTCATCATGCGGGATACACCAGGAATGTGCCCGAGCCGTGGGCGTAGAGCTTGCCGTTGTCGCCGGTGATTTTTGCTTCCGCGGTAAACATGGTGCGGCCGGCGTGGATGACCGTGCCGGTGCACAGAAGGCGGCCGGAACTGACTTCGATCTTGCGTACGAAATTTACTTTCAGTTCGATGGTGCCGTAACCGATGCCCGCCGGAAGTTTGGTTTGTACAGCACAGCCCAGGGCGGAGTCGATGAGGGTTGCCGCATAGCCGCCGTGAACCCGTTTCTGCGGATTGTAGTATTTTTCTTGCGGGAAGGATTCGAAGGTGGCGGTTCCATCATCGGCGGCGATCAGGCGCATGGCGATGGTCTCGGCCATGGGCGAGCCATGCCAATTGTCGATCAGCGACTTGATATAGTCGAGACCGGAGATGACCGGCGCTGGCGGGGTTTGGTCGTTCATGCCTGCCCTATTTCTGCGCCGTCTGGATTAGCGCAACGGCGTGCGGAATGGTAATGCCTTTTTCGCGGAACAGCCTGAGGATTTCATGGCGCAGGTCACTGGCGACGATGCCACCCTCAAAGATATCGGCGACACTGGCCTTGATCTCGAAATCGAGGCCATAGGGTCCAAAGCGCAGCAGCAGCACCATGGGCTCGGGAAAGGTCAGAACCTTGGGGTGGGCCTTGGCGGTGTTGAGCAGCAGATCGCGCACTGCTTCGCTGTCGCTGCCATAGTCCACCGTCACCGCCACGGCAAAACGGCCCATGGTGTCGCCATGGGTCCAGTTACGGACGACGCCGGTCACCAGGCTGGAGTTGGGGACGATGATCGAACAGGCATCGAAGGATTCGATTTCCGTCGAGCGCACGTTGATGCGTTTGACCAGACCCTCGCCCGCGTCAAGCGCCACCCAATCACCCACCCGGATCGGCCGTTCCACCAGCAGGATCAGGCCTGAGACGAAATTATTGACGATCGATTGCAGACCGAAACCGATACCGACACCCAGGGCGCCGGCGATGATGAACAGATTGGAAAACTGCACGCCACCGGCGGTCAACGCCACGATGAATGCCAGCGCATAGCCAGCATAGCTGGCACCAGTGCGCAGCGAATCCTGCACGCCCTTGTCGATGCGGCTTTCCGAAAGGATGCGCTTGTCGAACCAGCGAATGACAAGTTTGGTCAGGATCACGCCAACGGTGAGGATCATGATGCCAATCACGAAAGCCCAGGGCGACAGCGTGAACTCGCCGATCCTGAGGCCCTGCGCCACGGTGTTCATCAGGCTGCGGAAATCAACCCAGGTGACCGTCCAGAAGGCCAGCAAAGCGGGCAATCCCGCCAGCAGCAGAAGGATATCGACGAGAGTGCGGAACAGCAGGCCCACGCGCTCGATGGCGCGTTCGCCCAATCCCGTCATGCTGCGCAGCACGCGCCCGAAGCTGCTTTGCGGATAAAAACTTTCCGACACGGCGGCGTCCGAAAGATGGTGCAAGAGCACCAGCGCCACGAGCAGAAAACTGGTTTTCAGCAGGTTCTGGGCCAGATAATTGGCAAATGACAGATAGCCGAAAGCAAGTGCGGCAAAGCCCAGCGCGATCAGCAGCCACATCAGGAAGGCGAAGTTGCGCGCCCAGTTGAGGTAGGTCCGCCTGCCCCCCAGCTGAACAGTAATTCCGGCCTGATTGCGCAAGACGAGGATCATCAGCGACAGCAGGATGAGAATCAGCAGGGCGGCGAGAGCCGCATGGCCCACCGTGTAAGCCACCGGAAGGTAAAGGGCGTCGGCAACCTTGATCAGGTTCTCGTTGCCGATTGATACGAATGTCGCAATTCCCGCCAGCAGCGGCAGCCGCGCCGCCGCCTTGTCGTCGATATTGACCAGCCGCCACGCCACCTCGCCTGGAGCGGCAACCAGGCGGGCCAGCATGTAGTTGAACACGGTGACGAAGAAAACCGCGCTGAGCGCATTGAAGATCAGCGCGAAGCGTGGCGTCATCAGCCCGATGTTTTCAAACGACAGATAAATTGGCGCCAGCAGGACAACGAGGGCCGCGAAGGTTACCACCATGCCCCGCGCCACGCGCCACTGGCGGCCGATTTCGTTGGGGGTGCGGCTTGCCCCGCCATGCACCGTGGCCCAGCGCACAATGACCCGGCGGATCAGCAGAAAGCCCGCCAGAAACACCAGCAAATAGACCGGAATGAGGGACAGCCCGAGCATGCTGACGGTCTTGCCCGCCTCGGCCCACCAGTTTCTGAGCAGACCGTCAATGCGCGTGTAAAGCAGGCCAAGCCCCAGCCCGGTATCGTACCAGAGATAGGGATTAAAGACCGAGCGGTTGCCTTCGAAAATGCGCTTGACGAATTCATCGCGCTGGATCGACGAGATGCGTCCGGACAGCTGTTCGGCGCCGACGACGATGAGATCAAGCTGGGATTTGGGGCCGAGCAGCCGGCTCAGTTCGTCATTCAGCAGCTTGCGCTGGGCGGCAAGGGATTCGGCTTCGGGCGAATTCCCGGCGGGCGGCGGACCAAGCTGGCCAATCTGCTGGCTGACTTCATCGATTGGTCCGGCAAGGCTGCCAGTTTGTTGCACCGCCTTGGTGCGGATATCCTCGACCTGATCGCGGAACTGCGACAACTGCTCGTCGCTGGCGCCGGGCTGTCCCACACCGGTTTCGACGGTCTTGAGATCGAGCGAGAGTCTCGAGACGGCCCGCTCGACCGCCGCGACGATGGCCTCGTCGTAGGCCAGGGCCACGCCGAGCGTCAGCCAGAGTGCGCCGAGGACCGCGAGGATCAGGCGGCCGCAGCGCATGGTCACACCAGCCGACTCTGCTCAACCGCCGCCGCGATGAAGGAAGAGAACAGCGGATGCGGCGCGAAGGGCTTGGACTTGAGTTCCGGGTGATACTGCACACCGATGAACCAGGGGTGATCGGGATACTCAATGGTCTCCGGCAACAGTCCGTCAGGCGACATGCCAGCAAAACTCATGCCGGCCTTTTCCAGTGGTGCCCGATAGCGGGTGTTCACCTCGTAGCGGTGGCGGTGGCGCTCGGAAATATGGGTCGTGCCATAGATTTCGGCGATCTTGCTGCCGGGTTTCAGGGTTGCGTCAAAGGCGCCCAAACGCATGGTGCCGCCAAGGTCGCCGCCAGCTTTGCGGATTTCCAGTTCGTTGCCATGCATCCATTCGGTCATGGTGCCGACCACCGGCTCCGTGGTCTCGCCAAATTCGGTCGATGACGCACCAGCGATGCCGCACAGGCTGCGGGCAGCCTCGATGCAGGCCATCTGCATACCAAAACAGATGCCGAAATAGGGCACCTTGCGGGTGCGCGCGAAGGTCGCCGCCTTGATCTTGCCTTCCGAGCCGCGCTCGCCAAAGCCGCCCGGCACCAAGATGCCATGCACGCCTTCCAGATAGGGGGCCGCATCCTCCTTCTCGAAGACCTCCGACTCGATCCAGTCGAGATTGACCTTCACCTTGTTGGCGATGCCGCCATGCACCAGGGCTTCCTGCAGCGATTTGTAGGCGTCGAGAAGGCCGGTATATTTGCCGACCACCGCAATCGTCACCTCGCCTTCCGGCTGGGTGATGCGCTGCATGATGTTGGTCCATTTGGAGAGATCGGGCTCGGGCGCATCCTTGAAGCCGAAGGTCGCAAGCACCTCCCGGTCAAGGCCTTCGTTGTGGTAGGCGCGCGGCACGTCGTAGATCGATTTGACGTCAAGCGCCTGGATCACTGCGGAGGGGCGCACGTTGCAGAACAGTGCAATCTTGCGGCGCTCGTTCACCGGTATCTCGCGGTCGGCGCGGCACAGCAGAATATCGGGCTGGATACCGATGGAGCGCAGTTCCTTCACCGAATGCTGGGTGGGCTTGGTCTTCAATTCGCCAGCCGTTGGAATATAGGGCAGCAGCGTCAGGTGGATATAGAGGCAATCGCCGCGCGGTTGCTCCTGGCCGAATTGGCGGATCGCCTCGAAGAACGGCAGGCCCTCGATATCGCCCACCGTGCCGCCGATCTCAACCAGAACAAAATCAAAGGCTTCGTTGCCGATCCTGATAAAGTCCTTGATGGCATCGGTGACGTGCGGAATGACTTGTACGGTGGCGCCGAGGAAATCACCGCGGCGCTCCTTGGCGATGATGTCCTGGTAGATGCGGCCCGTGGTGATGTTGTCCTGCTTGTTGGCGTGGCGCCCGGTGAAGCGCTCGTAGTGGCCAAGGTCGAGATCAGTCTCGGCACCATCGTCGGTGACGAAGACCTCGCCATGCTGATAGGGGCTCATCGTGCCCGGATCGACATTGAGATAGGGGTCGAGCTTGCGCAGGCGAACCGAATGGCCGCGTGCCTGCAGGAGGGCGGCGAGCGCCGCCGACGCCAGGCCTTTGCCGAGCGAGGACACCACGCCGCCGGTGATAAAAACATACCGCGTCATGGGAGGTCACCTTTAACGACGAGGTTTCGATTCGCTAAGCGCATCTGCGCAGGCGTGCCCTGCCCCCGGCGCTTGTCCACAGCGGAGGCAGGCCGGCCGCCCGCCACGCTCCCGCCAAAAGAGAAGGGCCGGTCGCCCGGCCCCTGCCAAGG
>JBKJQD010000401.1:0-5957 GCA_046594125.1 Aestuariivirga sp. | reverse complement strand
ATTGCAGCGCGCCATGACCGCCATGGCCATGTCGTGCCGCCCCGATCTCATCATTTTCGACGAGCCGACCACGGCGCTTGATGTCACCACCCAGGTGGAAGTGCTGGCCGCCATGCGCGGCATCGTCGAGCAGTTCAACACGGCGGCGATCTACATCACCCACGACCTGGCGGTGGTCGCCCAGATGGCCCATCGCATCATGGTTCTGCGGCGTGGCAATGAAGTGGAACAGGCGCCAACCCGCGACATGCTGCGGGAACCGACCCAGGACTATACCAAGACGCTTTGGGCGGTGCGCAAGATCGCCAAGGCGGAGTCGATCAGCGATGATATCGTATTGCGTGTCCACAATGTCGACGCCAGCTATAGCGGCGGCGGCAACAAGGTGCTCGACAATGTGACGGTGCAATTGCCGCGCGGCCGCACCGTGGCGGTGGTGGGTGAATCGGGTTCCGGCAAATCGACACTGGCGCGGGCCATCACCGGCCTGCTGCCGCCCAGCAAGGGCGAGATTTATTTCAACGGCAAGCCGCTGCCCAAGGCGCTCCAGGACCGCGACAAGGATACGCTGCGCCGCATCCAGATGATCTACCAGTCGGCCGACACGGCCCTCAATCCGCGCCAGACCATCCGCGACATCATCGGCAGGCCGCTGCATTTCTATCTTGGTCTCTCCGGTGCCGACCTCGACCGCAAGGTCGTCAGCCTGCTGGAATCGATCGAACTGACAGAAGCCTATATCGACCGCCTGCCCGGCGAACTGTCGGGCGGACAGAAGCAACGCGTCTCCATTGCCCGCGCCCTGGCCGCCCAGCCCGAAATCATCATCTGCGATGAAGTCACCTCGGCACTCGACCAGATCGTCCAGGAAGAAATCCTGACACTGCTCATGCGCCTGCAGAAGGAGACCAATGTCTCCTACCTGTTCATCACCCACGACATCGCCACGGTGCGGGCGATCTCCGACGAGATCGTGGTGATGCATCGCGGCAAGGTGGTGCAGCAGGGTCCCAAGAGCAAGGTGCTGAACCCGCCGTTTCCCGCCTATACCGAATTGCTGCTCTCCTCGGTCCCGGAGATGGACCCCGACTGGCTGACCAACCTTCTCGCCAAACGCGCCGAAAAGCCCAAGCTCAAGGCCTGACCCTCAGCCAACTGGCGACGCGGGAATTCCATGTCCAAGCCTGTCATCATGTGGTTCCGCCAGGACTTGCGCCTTGGCGATCATGCGGCACTCACCGCCGCCGCGGCGATGGGGCCGGTGATCGCACTCTATGTGCTGGATGACGAGACGCCGGGGGACTGGCGCATTGGCGGGGCTTCGCGCTGGTGGCTGCACCGCAGTCTCCAAAGCCTTGGAGCAAGAATTCCGCTGGTGTTGCGCCGTGGCCGTGCCGATCTGGTGATCGCTGACGTTCTGGCCCGGACTGGTGCCGCCGCCTTGTGCTTTACCCGTGACTATGCGCCGTGGTCAGCGGCACTCGAACAGCGTGTCAAGCAGGCCTGCGAGACGGCAGGGGCGGCGTGTCACCGCTATGGCGGCTATCTGCTGCACGAACCGGAAGCGATCCGTAACGGGCAGGGCGAGGCCTACAAGGTCTACACGCCGTTTTCGCGCGCCTGTCTGGCGGCGGGCGAACCAAGGCCACCGCGCCCGGTACCGCATTTCGAATCCTCGAGCGGCAGCTTGTCCGGCGATGCGCTTGACGATTGGGCGCTGCTGCCGAAAGCTCCAGGCTGGGCAAGTGAATTTGAAAGCCGCTGGCAGCCCGGCGAGGAAGGAGCGCGAAAGCGGCTGGCGGAATTCATCGACGACGGTCTGGCGCACTATGCCGAGGAGCGTGACCGCCCGGACCGCGATGTCACCTCGCGCCTGTCGCCGCATCTGCATTTCGGCGAGATCAGCCCGGCCCAGTGCTGGTATGGGGTGCGCGCCGCGCAGGCCCGGGCCGGCGGAAGACTGGATGGCGCCGCCGAGAAATTTCTCAAGGAAGTTCTGTGGCGTGAGTTCTCTTATCACCTGCTGCACCGTTGGCCGCAGTTACCGGAGCAGCCATTCAAGCCCGAGTATGCCGATTTTCCGTGGGCGGACGATCGATCTTCACTGCGGGCCTGGCAGAACGGTCAGACCGGCTACCCGATCGTCGATGCCGGCCTGCGCGAGTTGTGGGCCACCGGTATCATGCACAACCGGGTGCGGATGATCGCCGCCTCTTTCCTCATCAAACATCTGCTGATTCCGTGGCAGGACGGCGAGCGCTGGTTCTGGGATACGCTGGTTGATGCCGACATCGCCAGCAATGCCGCAAGCTGGCAATGGGTGGCGGGTTGCGGGGCTGACGCGGCACCCTATTTCCGCATCTTCAATCCCATCCTGCAGGGTGAGAAGTTCGATACGAAAGGCAACTATGTGCGCCGCTGGCTGCCGGAACTGGCGCGGCTGCCGGACGAATTCATCCACCGCCCCTGGGAGGCACCGCCGGAACTTCTGCACATGGCGGGCGTTGAACTGGGCCGCGATTACCCCCATCCTGTTATCGATCACGGCAAGGCCCGCGCACGGGCGCTGGCGGCGCTGCAAGCGATGAAGGGAATTGAACCATGAATATCCTCGGCATCAGCGGCGCCCTGCGCAAGGCTTCCACCAACACCGGGCTGCTGCGGGCATTGTCGGAGATGGCGCCATCTCAGGTGAAGATCGACATCGCCACGCTGCATGGCATCCCGCTCTATGACGGCGATGCGGAAGAGGCCCACGGCAAGCCGCAGGCGGTCAAGGATCTCGACGCCCGCATCCGTGCGGCTGATGGCGTGATCTTCGCGTGCCCTGAGTATAACTTCTCGATGACCGGCGTGCTGAAGAACGCCACCGACTGGCTGTCACGCGGCTCGGCCCTTCTCAAGTGGAAGCGGGCCGGCATTGTCGGTGCCGGAGCCGGATTTTTCCACGGCACTGGCCGCGCCCAATATCACTTCCGCCAGAACCTCCAGGCGCTGCAAGCCATCGTCATGCCGAAGCCGGAAATTTTCGTGAACCATAACGAGGACAAGTTCGACAAGGATGGGAATTTGACGGATGCCGAGACGAGGAAGCATCTGGAGAAGTGGCTGGAGGCTTATGTCGAGTGGGTGGAGAAGAAGCCTTAAACCGTGACACTCACCGCGGCGGTGCGGATGGCCTTGATGCTGGCACTGTAATCGGCGCTTTTGAAGATGCTCGAACCCGCCACCAGCACATTGGCGCCGGCCCGTACCACGGCTCCGGCATTTGCCGCCGTGATGCCGCCGTCCACCTCGATGTCGATGTTCCGTCCACGGACCATGTCGCGGACCTGCGAAATCTTCTCCAGCATGGCGGGAATGAAGGTCTGGCCACCGAAGCCGGGGTTGACGGTCATCACCAGCACCAGATCGAGCCGGTCGAGGACATGCTGGATCACCGATGCCGGTGTGGCGGGATTGAGCGACACGCCAGCCCTTTTGCCAAGGGTGCGGATCATCTGCAGCGAGCGGTCGAGGTGGGGGCCTGCTTCGGCATGGACGGTGATGACATCGGCTCCCGCCGTGGCGAAGCTTTCGAGATAGGGATCGGCCGGTGCGATCATCAGATGCACGTCGAAGGGCTTGCTTGTCACCGCCCGGATCGACTGCATGATGGGTGTTCCAAACGAGATGTTGGGCACGAAATGCCCGTCCATCACATCAATATGCACCCAGTCAGCCCCGCCCGCCTCGATGGCCCGCACCTCATCACCAAGCCGCGCGAAATCGGCGGCGAGGATCGAGGGCGCGATCAGCAGCGGGCGGGCCATGCGGTTAAAGCAGCGTGCCCATGTGGGCGGCGGTGTCGGCCATGCGGTTGGAGAAGCCCCACTCGTTGTCATACCAGGTGAGGATGCGCACGAATGTTCCCTCGATCACCTTGGTCTGGTCCATGTGGAAGGTCGAGGAGTGCGGATCGTGGTTGAAGTCGATGGAGACGTTCGGCTCGATCGTGTAGCCAAGGATGCCCTTGAGCTTGCCTTCGGCGGCGGCCTTGATCGCCTGGTTGATCTCTTCGACCGTGGTGGCGCGCTTGGCCACGAATTTGAAATCGACCACTGAAACATTGGGCACCGGCACGCGGATCGAGGTGCCGTCGAGACGGCCCTTCAATTCCGGAATGACCAGGCCAATGGCCTTGGCGGCACCTGTCGAAGTCGGGATCATCGACATGGCGGCGGCGCGGCCCCGGTAGAGATCCTTGTGCATGGTGTCGAGCGTCGGCTGGTCGCCGGTATAGGCGTGGATGGTGGTCATGAAGCCATGGTCGATGCCCACCGCTTCGTTGAGGACGAATGCCACTGGCGCCAGGCAGTTGGTGGTGCACGACGCATTCGAGATGACGATATGGTCCCTGGTCAGCTTGTGATGGTTGACGCCATAGACCACCGTCAGGTCGGCACCATCGGCAGGCGCTGAGACGATGACGCGCTTGGCGCCCGCTGTCAGATGCGCCGAAGCCTTGTCTTTCGCCGTGAAGATGCCGGTGCATTCAAGTGCTATGTCAACGCCTAAATCCTTCCACGGCAGCTGCGCCGGATCCTTGATCGCGGTCACCTTGAAATTGTCCGAGCCAATCGAGATCGAGTCGCCCTTGACGGTCACTTCATGGGGAAAGCGGCCATGCACCGAGTCGTAACGCAGCAGATGGGCGTTGGTCTCCACCGGTCCGAGGTCGTTGACGGCGACAACGTCGAGGTCCTTGCGGCCCGACTCATAAATGGCGCGGACAATGTTGCGGCCGATGCGGCCAAAGCCGTTGATGGCGATGCGGGTTTTTGTCATGGCAAGACCTCCGGGGCTGATGATCGTGAATTCCGGGCGCCCTTATAGCCGTTCTGCGCCATTGCGGAAGAGCAAAACTGAGGTGCGCCCCTCAGCGCGGCTCAAGGCCGTAATGCCGGGGAAAATAGGCCGCCAGCGCCGATTGCATGATGCGCCGGGCATCGTTGACGGAGGCAAGGCCGTTGCCAGCGGCCGTCACCCCCAGCCACAGGCCGTCGCCCAGCGCATCGAGCGCCTGCATGGTGAGGCGTGGGTCCAGATCATAACCGCTGGCGGAGATCATGGCCTGGCAGCAGGCGAAGCAGGCCTGCCGGCGCTCGGCGTCGAAGCCGCCGCAGATTTGCTCGTAGACCGGGCGGCCCTGGGTTTCACCCCAGAAGGCGATCCACGCCGAAAGCTTGTCGGTGGTATAAATATCCGCGTTGAAATCCGCCTGCATCAGGGCGAAGAGCCGCGCCTCGGGGGCCTCGCCCGCCGCCGCCAGAACGCGCTTCCAGTGCTGGTAATATTCCTCCGCCAGGAAGCGCAGAACCGAGGCCAGCAATTCGTCCTTGCTGGTGAAATGGAAGATGATGATGCCGGTGGAAAGGCCCGCCGCCCTTGCGACATCGGCCACCGTCAGTGTGGCATAGCCTTTCTGGGCCAGAACCTTGATGGTGGCATCGATCAGTTGCTGGCGCCGGAACTCCTTCGAGGCCTTGCGGCCAGTTTCTTGCCGTGCCACCGCCTCAGTCATCGAGCGCTCGCTTCAGTCCCTTGTCGGCCCATGAATTTCCCTTGAACCCCAGTTTCTGGGCGAGGTCCAGCACTTTCCACAGCAGCGGCACACGGGCCTCGGCAATGCCGGGAAGGCTGAGCGGGTCAAGGCCCGTCCACGGCAGAAACGGATTGCGCCGCCCATAGCCCCAGATTTCGACGCGGCGCGACGGCCTGGCACTGGCGCCCCTGGCATGGAAGCCCACCGTGTCGGCGACCACCAGCGTATTGGCCGGAACCGCGAAGGTTCTGGGTCCGGGCAGTCCCATGCGCTCCAGCGCCGCCTGATCGACGCGGAACGAGCCGCGCGCCGAGTAGCGGTCGGCAAGGCCAGCGGCGGCGATGCTCATCTCGCGCTCCCAGGCGAGGCGCTC
>JBKJQD010000344.1:0-3030 GCA_046594125.1 Aestuariivirga sp. | reverse complement strand
GCAAATCTTGTCGAACCGGCTTTCTGACCCATCATCAGTTTCGAGCGCGCATCGCGGCAAATATCCAGATCGAATGACGGTGAAGACGATGGCGTGGAAAAAATTCAAATAATCATACGAAAATGGGCAGTTGATGAAGACGTAACGGTTCATTTGCCCTTATGCGGGCTAGCTTTGCCATCAACGGCGTCCAAAAAACGGCCAGAGTGAACGTCCCGGACAATTGATCGAATTTCCTTGTCGGTAAAATGCGTTGCCGGGCTGCGGGGCTTGAGAATAGCTACTCCATCCCGCGCACGCCCCAGTATCTCTCCGCGCTTGGGGTGTCCTTCAGTCTTTGGGGCACGACGTTTTTCCATGACCATAGTATGGTTCGGATGCTGGCATTTTTCAATTCCCAAATGATTTGACGCCCTCCGCGCGCCTCCTTAAACAAAATTGGCCTCAAAAACCGGAAAGTTGTTCAAATGCCCGTCGATCCCGCCCTTTGTGCTGCCGCGTTTGAAAGCAAGGCCTGGCCTTTCGAGGAGGCCCGCAAGCTTGTCGAGCGCGTCAAACGCAGCGGCAAGAAGGAGGTGCTGTTCGAGACCGGTTATGGACCCTCGGGGCTGCCGCATATCGGCACCTTTGGCGAAGTGGCGCGCACCACCATGGTGCGCCGCGCCTTCGAGACCATGTCCGACATTCCGACGAGACTCCTGTGTTTCTCCGACGACATGGACGGCATGCGCAAGATTCCCGAGAACGTGCCGGACCGGTCGTTTCTGGCGCCGCATCTGCACAAGCCGCTGACCGTGGTGCCGGACCCGTTTGGCGGCAGTTATGAAAGCTTCGGCCATCACAACAATGCCATGCTGCGGCGCTTCCTCGACACCTTCGGCTTCCAGTATGAATTCGCCAGCGCCACCGACTATTACAAGTCGGGCAAGTTCGATGCGATGCTGATCCACGCCCTGGAGAAGTTCGACGACATCATGGCCGTCATGCTGCCGACGCTGGGCGAGGAGCGCCAGGCGACCTACAGCCCCTTCCTGCCGATCTCGCCATCGACCGGCCGCGTACTCTATGTGCCGATGAAGGATGTAAACCCGTCGAAGGGCACCGTCACCTTTGCCGACGAGGACGGCACCGACGTAACGCTCGACGTGCGCGGCGGCCGCACCAAGCTGCAATGGAAACCCGACTTCGGCATGCGCTGGGCAGCCCTTGGCGTTGACTTCGAAATGTTCGGCAAGGACCACCAGACCAATGCCCCGATCTATGATCGTATCTGTGAAATCCTCGGCGGTGTTGCTCCCAATCACTTCGTCTACGAACTGTTCCTCGACGACAAGGGCCAGAAGATTTCGAAGTCCAGGGGCAATGGCCTCACCATCGACGAGTGGCTGACCTATGCCGGCCCGGACTCGCTATCGCTCTACATGTACAACCGCCCACGCGAGGCCAAGAAGCTTTATTTTGACGTGATCCCGCGCGCCGTTGACGAATACGCCCAGTTCCAGAACGCCTATCCCCGTCAGGAGATCAAGGACCGGCTGGTCAATCCGCTGTGGCACATCCACAGCGGCAACCCGCCGCCGCCGGAAGAAGGTGCGGTGTCGTTCTCGCTGCTCTTGAATCTTGCCACAGTGGCCAATGCCGAGGACAAGTCGGTGCTTTGGGGCTTCATCAGGCGTCACGCGCCGGGTCTTTCCGCGGAGACCCACCCGCGCCTCGACGCGCTCACCGGTTACGCGGTGCGCTACTTCCACGACTTCGTGAAACCCAAGAAGCAATATCGTCTGCCTACGGATGAAGAGAAGCAGGCATTGGAGGATTTGTCGGCGGCGCTGGCGGATTTGCCCGAGGGTTCAAGCCCCGAGGCCATTCAGCAGAAGGTCTACGACATCGGCCGCCGCGATCCCTACAAGACCGTGCAGAAAGACGGCTCCACCGGCGTGGCGCAAAGCTGGTTCAACATGCTCTATCAGGTGCTCCTGGGCGAAGAGCGTGGGCCGAGGTTCGGCTCCTTCGCCGCGCTCTATGGAGTCGGCAATACCCGCGGGGTGATAGCCAAGGCGCTGAGGGGCGAATTGGCGAACTAAACTCACCTTCTCCCGCCTGCGGAAGAAGGGCATTGTTACTGGCTCGCCCACATGATCCTGGCGATCCAGTCGACGTCTTTCATGTCCAGCGTCCGCGTCTGGTGGTCTGGATTGAACGAGGCGAGTTCAAGCAGTTTGGCGGTTTGGCGTTGCAGGATCTTGGCCATCACCTGGCCGTCGGTGGTGCGCACCACGACGCGGTCGCCCTTGCGCAGGCTGGCCGATGGCGAGACCACGATGGTGTCGCCTTCGCGGTAGACCGGCAGCATCGAGTCGCCGGTGATTTCCAGCGCATAGCCATTCTGGTCAGTGACGCCCGGAACATCGATCTCGTCCCAGCCATTGCCGGCGGGAAAGCCGGAATCGTCGAAGAAGCCGCCCTTGCCGGCCCGCGCCAGGCCGAGCAGCGGAATTTGCTTGCGCCGCGGCGGCTGGTTGCGGCGGCCGCTCAGCAGGTCGGAGAATTCCTCAACACCAGCCCCCGAGGCTTCGAGCAGCCGCGAGACGCTCTCCATGGTGGGCCAGCGCGGGCGGCCATCGGGGCCGTTGCGCTTCGACGGATTGAACGAGGTGGGGTCCAGCCCCGACTTCTTCGCCAGACCAGATGCCGAAAAGCCATAGCGTTCGGCAATCGTGTCGATGGCGTGCCACACTTGCTTGTGCGTCAGCATATCCGGGCCTCCCGTGCCGCAAATTTTCTCAAGTGATAGGAACCAATACCTCAGTCCGCGCCAGTTGTCCAGAGAGATGCGGCCCCCTATGGTCGTCCCATGCGATTCATCTTCAAGATATGCACCGGGGCCGAATGGGCCGAAGCCAGAGCATCTGGTGTCTTTGGCGGTTCGGCGCTGGACCACCGCGATGGCTTCATCCATCTTTCGGCTGCGGCCCAGGCCCGCGAGACCGCCGCGCGTCATTTTGCGGGGCAGGGCGAACTGGTGTTGAT
>JBKJQD010000174.1:0-3304 GCA_046594125.1 Aestuariivirga sp. | reverse complement strand
TATTCGATGGGCGCCTCGCGCTGGCAGGTGCTGCTGCAGGTGATCTTGCCCGCCGCCATGCCCGAAATCCTCACGTCGATGCGGATCGGCATCGGCTTCGGCTGGACCACGCTGGTGGCCGCCGAAATGGTCGCCGCCACCCATGGCCTGGGCTACATGGTGCTCACCGCCTCACAGTTCTTGCAGACTTCGACAGTCATCATGGGCATCGTCATCATTGCCGCCATCGCCTATGCCTTCGACATGCTGATGCGCTCGCTGGAACGCCGATTGGTCCCATGGAAGGGACGGATGTAGGAGCAAACCCGTGGCCATCCGGTTTCTGAAGAAAGCAAGGCAGACTGCAAGCTCAGGTGAAGGCGATATTCGCGCCAAGGTCGAGGCCCTGTTGGCCGAGATCGCGGCAGGCGGCGAAGACTGCGCCACCCGTTTGTGCCGCGAACTTGACGGCTGGCAGGGCGACATCGTCGATTCCGGCGCGGCATGGTCGGAAGCCGAGCGCCACGTACCAAATCAATTGAAGGACGATATCTAACTCGCCCACAGCCATGTGCGCCGCTTCGCCGAAGCACAACGCGCGGCAATCCGCGACGTCGAACTGGAAATCATGCCGGGGCTCATTGCCGGTCACCGCAATCTCCCCCTTGAAACCGCCGGCTGCTATGTGCCGGGCGGGCGCTATGCCCATATCGCCTCGGCCATCATCAGCGTCACCACAGCAAGAGTGGCCGGTGTCAGGACAATCGTGGCCTGCTCGCCGCCGCGCTCAGCAGGCGGCATACATCCAGCCCAGCTCTATGCGTTGAAGGTCAGCGGTGCCGACCGGGTTCTGAACCTCGGCGGCGTGCAGGCCATCGCCGCCATGGCCTTCGGCCTGTTCGGAGCTCCCAAGGCCGACATCCTGTGCGGGCCGGGCAACCAGTTCGTCGCTGAAGCCAAACGCCTGCTCTATGGCCATGTCGCCATCGACATGTTTGCCGGTCCCACCGAAAGCCTGGTCATCGCCGATGCCAGTGCTGATTCCGAGATTGTCGCCGCTGATCTCGTCGGTCAGGCCGAGCATGGCTACAACTCGCCGGTCTGGCTCATCGCAATGGACGAGAATTTGGCGCGGTCTGTGATCATCCGGGTGGTTGGACATTGATGCATGCAGCGTCCAGCCTTGATGAAATGACGCTTCGCCGGGCCATAAGGGGCACATGACGCTCGGTTTGCTCTTGCAACAGAACATTGGTTTCGTCCGTGGCCGGTTCGCGCATGAAGGTTCCCTGTTTGTGTCTGCCGGGGATCATGCGCATGCAACCGCTTTCGGCGGTGGCAAGCGACAGCGCCAGCCACAGCGAAACCTGATCGTCGCTGTTGAAACCCCAATAGGTAAGATCCTGGCGCCAGCTCAAATGGAACTTCGATTTTGGCTCCGTGACGATATAAGTAACATCGTGGAGCGGAATATCCGGACCAAGGATCGCCTCGACGGGATGATCTGTCGACCTTTTATTTGGGGCCTATATATTTAACTAGCCAAAAAACTATTGACCCTGCAGATACTTTCGGCTAGTACTCTTGGAAGCGATGGAGCTTCCAATGCAGAAGATTGAAACTCTTAGTACTTTCCAGTTCTTTCAAAAGTTCCCGGACGAAGACGCCGCTCGAAAATTCTTCGAAGCTCGCCGCTGGGGTAACGAGTCTGTTTGTGGTCACTGCGGCTCCTTCAATGTTACCGAATGCAAAGACCATAGGCCAATGGCCTATCGCTGTAAGGATTGCCGCGCTCACTTCAGTGTCCGCACCGGCACCGTGCTTGCCGAAAGTCGCCTGCCCTTGCTGAAATGGCTGCTGGCGATCTACATGCTTACCAGCGCTCGCAAGGGCATCCCATCCACTCAAATGGCACGTGAGCTTGGTATCACACAGAAATCAGCATGGTTTCTGGCTCAGCGTATTCGTGAAACTTGGCTGAAAAGTCACGATGATGAGAACGACGACATGGGCAACCATGTGCAGGTCGATGAAACTTACATCGGCGGAACTGAGAGCAACAAGCACCAGAACAAGAAATTGCGTGCTGGTCGTGGCACGGTTGGCAAAATCGCCGTTGTTGGGATGCGTGACCAGAACGGCCAAGTTCGCGCGATGCCTGTTGGCGACACCACTTCCAAAACGATGAAGGTTTTCATTCAAGCCAATGCCCCGATTGGAGCAACAGTCGTTACCGATCAACACAAGGGCTACCTCTGGCTTGCCAGCCAAGGCTACAGCCACAAGAGCGTCAACCACGCTGTCGGACAGTATGTAAACGACATGGCCCACACGAACGGCATCGAAAGCTTCTGGGCGCTCTTGAAGCGCGGCTACGTCGGCATCTATCATTACATGAGCGCCAAACACCTGCATCGCTATGTGAATGAATTTTCATTCCGCCACAACACTTCTCAAGCCGGGACTCTTCAATTCATCGACATGACAATCAGTCGGATGGACGCAAAACGCCTCACTTATAAGGAGTTGATCAATGCCTAAAGACGCCGACATTATTGCTCCAATTGACGCCACTTTTGATGACCTTGTTGATAAGGTGGTGGGGATCAAAGACCTATCCCAAGAGGAATTGGCCAGCCTCCCATTTGCTAAATGGCGAGGGAAGATCGATCTGGGAGGGAACGAATTGGATTGCTATGTGCTTTCCGACGAAAGCCGCGTTCTGTCGTCTGGGTCCACCACCAAGGCCATCGCAAATGTTGATCGCGGCAGCCTGCAGGACTACATAGGGCAAAAATCACTTAACCCATTCATAGATAAAGATCAAATCCTGCGGGAAACTATCCGGTTTTCGATTCCCGGTACACAATGGGCCGGAATAGGGATCAAGACCGAACATTTCGAGTTGATCTGCAGGGGCTACGTTCAAGCCTTATACGAAGGTGCCAATTTGACCGATAGGCAAAGAGAAATTGCCATCCGCTGTGCTGTCTTGACCGCTGGCTTGATGCGTACCGGTCTTGATGCAATGGTCGATGAAGCCACCGGATACCAGTACGAACGTGCAGAAGATGCTTTGCAGGTAAAGCTACGCGCGTTCATTGCGGAGGAACTGAGGGCGTGGGAAAAAACCTTTCCTGATGAGCTTTGGGAAGAGTTTGGCCGACTTACAGGGTGGAAGACCCCGCTACAATTACGCCCCAAATGGTGGGGAAAGTTGGTGACGGAATTGATCTACGATACCTTGGACGATGATGTGGCCAAATACCTGAAGGAGAACAAGCCATCGCCCGGGGTCAAGTGGCATCAGCAGTTGACAGAAAAC
>JBKJQD010000169.1:0-4803 GCA_046594125.1 Aestuariivirga sp. | reverse complement strand
GCGCCATGCCGCGTTTGCGCTGATCATTGATGGCAACGGTGGTTTCGATCAGCCGCAGGGGCCGGGCGAAGTCCTGTGCCGTCTTCACCAGGGCCAGCGTATCCTTGGGAAAGCACGAGCCGCCAAAGCCCGGGCCGGCATCGAGGAATTTTGGCCCGATGCGCTGGTCAAGGCCGATGCCGCGCGAGACATCCAGCACATCAGCACCGCTCTCCTCGCAAAGATCGGCCACTTCGTTGATGAAGGTGATCTTCACGGCGAGGAAAGCATTGGCGGCGTATTTGATCAGTTCCGCGGTGCGCCGCGAGGTGTGGAGAACCTTGGCGGGCGACAGGGCGAGCGGATCATAGACCGCCGCCATCACGGCTCTGGCGCGCTCGTCGGAACAACCGATGACGATACGGTCCGGATGTTTGAAATCCGAGATCGCCGAACCCTCGCGGAGAAATTCGGGATTCGACACGACAGTGAAATCGGCACGCGGATTTTCGGCGCGCATGATGCGTTCGATCTCGTCGCCGGTGCCGAGCGGCACCGTGGACTTGGAGACGATAACCGTGAATTTGCCGACCGCCCGGGCAATCTGCCGGGCGGCGGCGAACACGGCGGAGAGGTCGGCATGGCCATCGCTGGCCCGCGAGGGCGTTCCCACCGCGATGAATACCGCATCGGCGGTGGCCACCGCGGCGGCAAGGTCGGTGGTAAAGCCAAGGTGGCCGGTGGCTGTGTTGTGAGCAACCAGATCATCAAGGCCCGGCTCGTAGAAGGGTATGGCGCCACCCAGCAGCGAGGTGACTTTCTTGACATCGCTGTCGACGCATACAACGTCGTGGCCGAAGTCCGCGAAGCAGGCTCCCGACACCAGGCCGACATAACCCGATCCGATGATGACAATACGCATGGTGTCTCCCCCTTGATGACTTTCGCGGTGGTCAGGCGGCGCGGCTGGACGATCTTGCGTGGCGGCCGCTGGCCGATTGGCTGATCGCCTCATCGACGGCTGAATTGATTGCCAACTGGTTGCGGCCGCGAGGCTGGTGGCTGGACTTGAACATATCCGCGTCGATGGCGCGGCTGCCGAAATTGATGACTCCCGGGAAGCCCCACTTGCGCTTGAGGAACTCGACGCGCCGGGCATTGAAGGCGGCAAGTTTCGCCGCCAGACGCTTGTCCTTCTCGTCACAGGGTGCGAGGTATTCGTAAGCAAGACCACGGCGCCGGAAGATTTCGGTGCGGGTGATGTCCATCAGGAACACCGGGCGGAAATTGCGTACCCGGCGCAAGCGCTCTTCAACCATGCCGGTCACCTGTTCGACGGTCTGCTCGTCAAGGCCGCACACGGCAATGCCGATGGCACCGAGCTGATCGCGGCCCGAGGCATAAGACGCAAATCCGCAATTGGGAATGAGCGGGTTGGCGGGAACATTGCCGACCGGCCAGGCCTCCGGTGGCGGCAGTGCAATGGTCTCGCGCAAAAGCGCGGCATTGCCAGCGAGTTTGCCATTGGCCAGATTGCCAGCACCGAAGCGGGCAATCATCGCCTTGCCGCCGCGCGAGCGCAGCTCCGACTGCTGCCAGGCCAATTCGAGATACTGCCGCTCGACGATGTCGCGCAGGCGGCGGATTTCGTATTGCAGGGCTTCCGGTGTCTCTAGCATGTTATGCCCTCTCCTTGACGGCTTTGACTTTCCTGGCGGGTTTGCGGGCGGCGGGTTTGCGGGCGACTGATTGGCGCGCGGCAGGCAGAACCGGCAGCCGCGGCAACGCCGGTTCGCCCGGCGCAACACCTGCCAGTTTCAAGATCAGGTCGGCCGCCGCCTGGGCGCCATTCGGCAAGGCGATGCGCGCCGTGTTGACCTTGATGATGGAACGCGCCCGCTCGTCGAGAAGGGCCTCGATCAGGACGTGCAGGTCCTTGATCTCGTCGGGAGACGTCATGAATGCGGCACCCTGATCGACGGCGAAGGCGGCGCGGCCAGCCTGATCGTCCATCATCGGGTTCAGGTTGGCGAGGAAGATCGCCGGAAGCCCGAAGGACATGATCTCGTTGAACGAGTTGTAGCCCACCGCCGATATGGTGAAATCAAAGGCATTGAAATAGCGGCTCAAGGGGAAGCCGCGCAGCACCTTCACCTCCGGCCACACATCAAAGGAAACGGCACCGATGGCCCATTCGGCAATGACCACCTGAAGCTGCGGAAAGCGCCCGCAGGACTTGATGATTTCGTTGGTTTGGCTAACGATCTCACTGGTCGTTCCGGAACCCAACTGCACCAGGACGGCGGGCCGCTTGGGATCGATGCCCAGTGCCTTGGCAGCAGTCTTGCGGTCGAGCAGTTCTTCAGCATCAAGCAGGCGGATGGGATCGACATGGGCGGAACGGCCGCTTTGTCCGGCGGTCGGGCCGTAGTCGCGGATGTCGGCAACATCGCGCGGTTCGATGACCAGGTCGAAATATTTCTGGCGCTTGATCAGATTGTCATTGGACTTGCCGGGCTTCCACATGCCGCGGCGGACCCAGACGGAAAAGAAATCGGGGCGCGAGGCGATGGCGCGGACCAGTCCGCCATAGGGTGCGCCGCCATCGAACACCGCACCAGTGATACCATAGGCGTCGAAAATCTGTTCGACGTGATGCTTGAACCAGTCGTTCCAGTCCTGCACGCCGCTCATTTCGCTCTGCGAAGTGAAGGGCACGTATTCCACCGGGAAGCCAAAGTCCTTCACGATGCCGAAGGCCTGGCTCATGGTGACGAAAATCGGATCGACCGTGGACGGCATACGGCGGGCAATGCACAGGAGACGGGTGAGGTGGCCGAGGCCGACGCCGTTCGATGTGATGAAGGCGATGCGCTGGCGTTTCGCCTTGCGCTGCACGGTGGGGCCAGCGGCACGTCCGGTCAGCCTGGCGACGCGTTCGGCATGGTGGCTGGCGGCAAAACGGGCGCTGGCATTGCGTGAGGCTTCGCGCGCCAGCTGCGAAAGTTCAGCGCGCTGGCGGACAAAGAGCTTGACGGTCTCTTCCGCCTTGGCGGCGCCGACGCCCAGGGCACCGGGGCCAAGTTCACGGGCCAGTTCCGGCTTGACCAGCACCACCGTGCCGCGCTGCATGGCCTCAGCCACCGCGCAATAGGGCACGGGTTTCAAATCATCCTGGTCGACGTAGAGAAAATCGAGGCTGTCGAGAAACTTGCCGATGGCCTGCTCTTCGATCGCCAGCTTGTCGAGGGGGCCGGCCGGTGGATCGTCGGTGATGGGGGCTGCCTGCAGGATGCGGACGTAGCATCCGGCAAAGCCCGGCTGTACCACCGGCTTGACCTCGGGCTTGTCGGTCTTGCCGAAGTCCAGTGCCAGTTCCGAATCGATGCGCCCCACCACCGGGCGGTCCCAGGCCATGACGCGCTCCTTCCAGGCGCGCGCCGCCAGGGAGACGGTCCAGTCCTCGGCCTCAAGGGGAATGTCGGGCCAGGCCTTCATCAGCGCGTCGCGCAAGTTCGGCGTGGCCGGGGCCCAGACCGGCTGGGTCTGGAAGGCCAGCGACAGCAGGCGGTGTTTGCGGATCACACTGTAGCTGCGATCCGGTGTCCGCCCGACGACAACAACAATCCGCGACGCGGCAATGCGCGGCATTTTTTCGGGTATCGGCTCCAGCACATCTTCCGGGCCATGAATGACCAGGAGGCGCGTCGAGATCACATCCGACGAGGTCAGAACCTGGGCCATGCCATCACGCACGCAGGCGTGAATTTCACCGCGCACCGAACCAGATTTGATGCGGCCCGACGGCACATGGGCGAGTGCCGTGCGGAAACCATGGGCATGCTGGATGCGGATTTCGTGGGCGATCCGCAAACCGGCATCACCGGGCGCACGCATGTCGGCGAGAATGACCACGTCATAGGAAGGGTCGGCAAGATGCAGGCTCGATGGCACTTTCATGGAGGCTTCCTTGTGGCTGGATTTCAACGGTTGTTGCGCGGTGCGAGGTGCCGGCAGATCGCCAAGCAGGTTTTGAATGAATGCAACATGGCGGGCCGGGCCATGGCGTTCGGCAACCAGTTTCGAGGCGCGCTTCGATTGCGCCAGATAGCCGCGCCAATTGGCGTGCAACTTGCGGGCTGTTTCGACGGCCTCGGAGGCCTCGCGGTAGATTGCCATTTCGCCGAAGGTCGATTCGAAATGCGGCGGAAGGATCGCCACGGCACCACTGGCGCAGGCCTCGATGACGGTGCGGCCGAAAGCTTCGACGAGATCGGGATGATGGTAGTAGAGGAAGAAATCGATGGTCTTGAGAAAATCCCGCGGCTCCACCTGGCCGAAGCGGAAGGCCTGCCAGTTGGCAGGATATTCACCCATCACCCGCTTGAGATAGTCGCCGGTGCCGAGCAGCCGTACACGCAAGTCCGGATCGGCGGGATAGACGGTGAGAATTTCGCGGCGGGTGGCTGGCCACTTGTCCTTGTCGGCGCGGCCATGGCGGCCCAACACCGGCACCTGGCCCAAAGGCTTGCTGCGAGAGGCGGCCCATTCCTCGATGAACACGGTGTTGTGCCAATCGCTATCAAGCAACGGAATGGCTGGCGCCGTGGCCATCATATTGCCGCGCACCACCGGAGAAATCGGCGCCCACTCAACGGTGCAGCCGGCAATCCGCTGGCAGGCCGACTGGATGTGCATGGCGTCGTAGTAAGGCAGCCCGTTACGGTCAGTGTGGGTCTGGTGGGCAACCAGGATGGCGCGCCGCAAAAGCAGCCGGGGAAGATCCTTGGGCGGCTTGGTGAAAGTCATCGGGTTGTGGAAGAT
>JBKJQD010000117.1:0-6965 GCA_046594125.1 Aestuariivirga sp. | reverse complement strand
CAATGGACACCTTCCGCCCCGCCCTTGACGAAGACGCGCGGCACGGCCTTCATCAATTCCGTATCAAAGCCGGCGGTGCCCGACACCATGAAGGGATTTGCCCGCACGGCGGCGATGATGCGTAGTCCGGCCGGGTTAGCGGGGGCGCACAGTCTGGCAAATCCCAGCGCGATGTTGCGGATGGGAATGGCCCAGGTGGGAACCGAACAGCCGTCGATGCCCCAGGGCTGCTGGTCGAGATCGCAATCGCAGATATCGCCCATGGCCTTGGCGATGGCGCGCTGCACGGGATGCCCGCGCTTCACATAGTCATGGGGATCGGCGTTCAGCTGCCGGGCCAGCGCCAGCATGCCGGCGTGTTTGCCCGAGCAGTTGTTGTGAACGGCCAGGGGTTCGCCGCAGGAGCGGATGGCAGCGGTGTGGGCGTGGATTTCGGTTGGCCAATGGGCGCCGCATTCATAGAGGCTCTCATCATTGCCGGCCTTGGCCAGCATGGAGCGGGCGGCGCGCACGTGTTCTGCTTCGCCCCGGTGCGAGGAGCAGGCGAGGGCTATGTCCTCGCCGGTGAAACCAAAGCGATCAGCGGCACCCGTTTCGATGACCGGCAGGCACTGGAACGCCTTGATCGCCGAACGCGGATAGACCGCCGCGCCGATGTCGCCCGCCGATTGTGTCACATGGCCGTTCTGGTTGATGATGGCATAGCTGCCGCGATGGCGGCTTTCGGCGATGCCGCCACGCATGACTTCGGCGATGACGGGGTTAGGCATGGACAGATTCCTTGTGCGG
The DNA here is from genome assembly GCA_046594125.1 of Aestuariivirga sp. Taxonomy (GTDB): domain Bacteria; phylum Pseudomonadota; class Alphaproteobacteria; order Rhizobiales; family Aestuariivirgaceae; genus Aestuariivirga. The sequence continues at coordinate 6,176 of JBKJQD010000117.1, read as the reverse complement.
CGAACCCAACAGATACCAGACATATGCGAGGAGTTGCAGCACCAGCAAGCCGCCGATGGCCCAGCTATAGGCCGCCGGGTCATAGCCGGTGGCGGTTGGCGGGAACAGCCCGATCACCAGCCCCACGCCATATTGCGTGGCAAAGGCCGCGAGGAACATGGCGAAGTTGATGGTGGCATTGGCGCGGCCCGCCAGACCCTCGCCGATGTGGGCCGCAAACCACGGGAAGGCCAGCACCGCCACCTGCCCGAAAGCCGCCACCGCCAGCCAAGCGGGAAACATCAGGCCTTCGATGCGAAAAACGATAATGGCCTGGGCCGCGAAATAGATGAGATTGAAGCCGAGCAAAACTTGCATGGGGCCGACGCCGCGGCGGCCAAGGCGGTCGGCGATGATTCCCGCCGAGAGGATACCCAACATGAAACTTACGGCCATCCACAGCAAGTGACGGGCAACACCATCACGCGACAGTCCCATGACATCTCGCAGCCACGGTCCGGCCCACAGGGTCTGAATGCCGATCTGCACACCCGACGTCAGCCCCAGCAGCGGCGCCAGGCGCCAGAACAGCGGGCGCCTCAGAATGGCGGCCATGTCGGCGAATTGCTGGGACAGCGAGGTTGGCGCCCCAACCGTATCATGACGCGGCGCCAGCAGAATGATAAGCAGCGCCACCGCCAGTATCAGCCCGGCGAAAACCAGAAAGGCATTACGCCAGCCGATCAATCCCACGAGATATTCGGTAGGCTCGCTGGCCACGACGACGCCCATGGCGCCAATCGACATGATCGCCGTGTTGGCCAGCGACCGGCGTTCAATCGGCACCCAGGTGGCAGACGACTTGTAACTGGCCATGAGGCCCGCCGAAAATCCAAGGCCAATCACGGCGCGGGCGGCAAGCAGCCCGATAAATCCGGGAGCCATTGCAAAGGCCGCACAGCCAAGGGCGGCGATGCACAGCAGACAGCCTTGAACCTTGCGCGGGCCGTAGCGGTCAAGCAGCACGCCAAGCGGCAATTGAAACAGCGCGAAAGCCGCCAGATAGGCGGCGGTCAGCAGGCCGAGTTGGCCCGGCGACAGGCCCACGTCGCGCACCAGGTCGGGCGCCACCACGGCATTCACGGCGCGCAGCAGGTAAGACATGAAGTAGCCGAGTGCAAAGGGCAGCAGGGCCATGGAAATGATGCGGGATGGAGTCATTTTGGCAATAATTCTGTTGTAATCCCCGCCTAAACGATTACTGCGACAAAAGCGACAGTTGTGATTTGCGCGGCAGGTATTACGTCACCGCGCTGCAACCTTTTCCGGAAACAAGCCGATGATCAAGCGTGCCCTGGTCTTTCAACACATGGACGACGAACCGCCCGGGCTGTTCGGCGGCTTCCTGCGCGAGCATGGCGCCAGCCTCGACACCGTGATGCTGCACCAGGGGGAAGCGATACCGTCGCTTGCCCCCTATGATTTTCTGCTGGTCATGGGCGGCGCCATGGACGTGTGGGAAACGGCGGAAAACCCTTGGCTGCTGGACGAGAAGGCGGCGATCCGCGAGTGGACGGTCAACCGCAACCGGCCGTTTTTCGGCGTCTGTCTGGGCTTGCAACTGCTGACCGAGGCGCTGGGCGGAGAAGTGGGCCTGGCGCGGGCCGCCGAAGTGGGCATCGGCAAAGTCTCGCTGACGGCGCTGGGCAAGCGCCATGCGATGGCGGCTGGATTGCGTTCCACGATGAAGGTCATGCAGTGGCACCACGCGGAAGTGACCAGGCTTCCGGAAGGCGCCGAGGTGCTGGCTTCCTCGCCGGTGTCGCCGGTGCAAATCATGTCGGTGGGCCGCGACATCGTTGCCACGCAATTCCATGGCGAACTGACGCCAGCACTTGTCGAGCGCTGGGCGCATCTGCCGCAATACCGCCAATGGCTCGATCAGTCGCTCGGCGCCAATGCCTATGAGCGGGTGCGCGCCGAGGCTTTGCCGCTCATGCCGCAAATGGCCACCATGAGCCGCCGCATGTTCGATAATCTCGTCGAAGGCCGCAGCGCCGTGCGCGCCGCCGCCTGAACTAACTTATCCCGCGCCGGCCTGGTTATGGCTGCAGGGCAAATATCCGCGTCCGCCAGTTGCTGTCGCTCACCGGAGGATTGACAACGCCGGAGAACTGGTTGGTGCTCCAAACCATGCCGCGCCCGGCAATTGTGGGAGCCGGATCAGGTGTTGCCGCCGCATAATCGCCCCACCGGCAGATATCTCCCGAGAATTCACAGCTAAAATCCGCGTAGGGTCCAACTCCAGCCTTCACCAGCACACTGCCCGAAACAGCAGCGCCATTGAAACTCGATACAGCTCTGATTTCCGCACTGACGACGGAACTGGCAGCATTGTATTGCAGCACGAAACTGTCGCCAAAGGCGACCGCCGCGCCGTTTTTCTTGCGGTCTGGTGAAATGGCACCGTTGAAGTTAAAGACACCGGCGGTTTTGACGATGCCGCCGCGCAACTGCACCGGCACGGCGGGAGCCGGATCGATCTCGTACCACCTTACTCCGGAGACCGCGGCGTTGGCGATGGTATGCTGGGTCCAGAACGAATGTACATTGGCGCCGCGGTCCGGGTTGATGGCCTGCACCGCCTGGGTATTGCGCGCGTCCGAGGTGTCAATGAGCCGTCCATTTGCTTGGGTGGCATTGGGCGGAAAATTATAGCTGCCAACCGTCAGGCCACGGGCATTGCCGAAAAGCGGTACGCCCGCCGCCGATTTGGTGACGTTGAAAAACCACAGATTGGTTGACGGCAAAGCGCCATTGACGGCGACAACGAAACCGGTCGCATTGTCATCAATCTGGTTTGACGGCACAGGCGTGAAAACCTGAAAATTGCTGCTATCCCTGATATCCACCTTCTTGCGAACCTTGAGGCTGCTCGGCGCGGGGCAAGTGATTATCGTGCCGGTGCCGGCGGGCTTGCCAATGGCGACGATGTCAGAACCGGAATAGCCGCCAGTGGAGTTGTTGGCGAACACGTTGACGCCAATGATGATGAAGTGCTGGCTGTCGCCGAGTTTCGGATAATCGGGGAATGGCGTATTGTATTTGACCGCGTAGTGGCACCAGTCCGTCGTTACGTTGCCCGGCGAATCTGATTTGCTGAAGCCGAAGGACAGCCGGTTGTCGGTCGCCGAAAAGATCGAGTCCATCGTGTAAAAAAAACGGTTGGCCGTCGCGTCCCAGATGATCTGTGGATCAAAGCTTTCGACAGTGGCCGCCACCTTGGCAAGCTGGTTCAACCTTCCAGACGCAATGGTGGCGTGGGTGGTACGGTTGATGATTCTCACCCCTGTTGAATTCAGTGTCTGAATGTAGCGGGTGGTGCCGATTGCACCCTCGTTGTCGGGCGGCGTGGTGGAGGTGGCGGCAATTGCCGACATCCCCGCGAAATTGAGGCCGCCGACCACGGCCGGAGCCAGCCGCCCGCTGGGCGCCTCCGGACCAGACCGGCTGGCCTTGGCGTGGGCTCGATCAGCGGCGTCCTTGCCGAGCTTCGTTGCCGGACCAATGGGCAGTGCGCCGTGACTCTTTGCCCGCCGGGCATCCGGCCCCATGGTGCCGTCGCCTTGCTCGTCCGAGTCGGCGGCAACGATTGTTACCGGTTGCCCCGAACTCGCGGCCTGTGCCCAGCTAACCGCCGGGATCGCCAATGAAATAGCCGCCGCAATTCCTGCGGAATATTTTAGCCATCCAAGATATGTAACCAAGGCATCCCCCCACTTTGCACCGCGTTCGTTTGATCGAAAGCGAGCCAAACCTATTCTCGAATCGACTTCCGCCGGACGGCAGCCCTGTTGAAGCCGGGTTTTTGCCCAAACTGACTCAAGTTGCAAGGCCGGAACCAAGCCTGCCGACAGGCGAGGACTTTACCGCAAACCGTCCTCGCCTTTGATCTCGCTCACCTGCAAGCCGCCGACGCGCGGCAGCGGGCGGCCGCCGGTGGTGACGGCAACCGCCACCATGATCTCGTTGGCCCGCGGCGCATCGTTGATGCGGACCTCCATGCCATCGAAATGACTGCGCACGAAGGCTGCGTCCTTGTGGCCCAGCGGCACGTCAAGCACCACGCCCAAACCGCCGCGCTTCTTCGACGAGGGGATGAGGGCCGCCCCCTTGCCCAGCACCTTGCGGAATGGCGCACCCAGTTTGGGATGAAGGATGGCGGCGGCATGTTCAAGTTCACCGTTCTCGCCGACGGCGGCGGCCTTGCCGTAGCTCTCGATCTGCGACCCTGGAATACCGAGTGCGGCCACGGCGCGTTCGGCCAGCAGGCCGCCCAGTTCCTCGCCGATGTCGATCAATTCACTCAAGTCCTCCTGGTACTTGCCGGCGAAGGGATTTTCGATCACCGCCACAGCGGCGGCACGGCGGATAGGCGGGTTGACCGCCCTGCCCTGCTCGCTCAAGGTTTCGTCGACGAAGGTGACGAGTTTGCGAATCCTGGCTTTCATCTTAGTCCATCCTGTCCCTTGATCTCACTGGCCTTGAGGCCGCCAGCACGGGCGTGAACCCGGGGCCCGGTGGTCATCACCAGAGCCACGATCATCTCGTGACTGCGCGGCGCATCGGTCACGCCGACTTCGATGGCATCGAAATGGTCGCGGACGTAGGAGGCGTTGATGTGGGTCACCGGCACATCGAGGCGAGCGCCGGGGCCGCCGACTTTCTTGGTCGAGGGCACGATAGCTTTGGCGCCGCCGAGCAGGTCACGCATGGCATAGCCACCCGGCTGGTGCCACAGGGCGGCATGTTCCAGTTCGCCCGCCGCACCTATGATGGCACCCTTGCCATAGCCCTCGATCAACTTGGCATCGCCACCCAATGCTGCAATCAGGCGGCGCGCCATCTCAAGGCCCAGCGGTTTCAAGTCGTCCATGAAGTGTTGAATTTCGTCGTGGTAGGCACCCGCAAACGGGTTCTCTATCACCGCCAGAATGGCGCCGCGCTTCTGCGGGGTGGCGGCAAGCGGGCCTCCCTCATGGTACACTTCTTCCACTGATACGAGGAATTTCCGGATTTTCACGTCAGGCATTGCTGGCAAGCCTCCTTGGCTGGGCGGTGGGCACACGGCCCACGATGCGGGTTTCACCGGCGAGATGCAGCGCGCAGGCGATGATGATGGTGGCCGCCAGCATACGCTCGGCGACGGCAACGCCGCGCTGGAGTGCTGCCGCAACGTCGCTCAGGCCAAGCGGGCCGACATCGCGGGTGACAAGGCGGCGGCCCAGGTCATTGTCGGGCTGGAGGTCCTCGGCGGCAACGCGGGTGATGGCTGGGTGGCCGGGCAGATCGACGGCATTGGCGATCAGCGTTGCCGCGGCATCGGCGCCACTGGCGTTTACCGCCAACACCGTCACCGCATCGGCGATGCCGAGCGAGAAGCTGCGGCCGCGCCAACCGCTGGTGGCGATGCCGCGCACCGCGTCGATCCAGTCGATATGGGCCTTGGTGAAGAGCGACGGATTTTCCGGGCGGTCGACGAGGCCGACATTATAATCCGTCCACGGAGCAAGATGGATGGCGATATCGCCGCCGTTGTTGACATGGGCGCGCTCGAGGCTGGCCACGGTGAGCATGGCATAGATGATTTCCTCGGCAACCGATCCGGCAACCGCCGCCATGGGCGTGATGAAAGTATGCTTCGCATGGTCGATGGTGGCCCGCCACATACGCCGCGCCACGGCCCCGTCCGGCATGCGATCAGTTGGCTGGCGCAGCAGGTGAAGCTCGCCGCACAATTCGTCAAGCACGGTCGAGAAACGGATACGGGCGACATCATAGGCGCGTTCGACATGGACGGTATCGCCATCGGCGCCGATGATGAGGTCGATCGGACCATCCTGCAGATGAAGCCTCCGGCCATCGGGCAGCAGGCTGGCCGTCATGCGGCTCACGGCGTCCGGTCCAACGGCCAGGGATTGCCGGTCATTCCGGTCAGCAGCTTCTGGCCCTGAGCGGCGGCAATGGTGGAAACATCACGGACTTCGCCCATATGACCGCCGAGCGCTTCATAGTCACCGCGGCGCATGGTGAATTCGATGGGCGCCTTCCAGCCAATGCCTTCGGCTATGTGCCGACGCCCGCCCTTGTGGCGCCCATCGAATTCACCATGCGCCGCGGTGACTATGAAGCGCTCG
>JBKJQD010000062.1:0-3444 GCA_046594125.1 Aestuariivirga sp. | reverse complement strand
TCACCAAGTCGAAGTTCGACAACAAATACGGCTGCCGCGAGTCGCTGGTCGACGCCATCCGCCGCGGCACCGACGTGATGCTCGCCGGCAAGGTCGCCTGCGTCGCCGGCTTCGGCGATGTCGGCAAAGGCTCGGCCTCGTCGCTCAGTGGCTCCGGCGCCCGCGTCGTCGTCACCGAAATCGATCCGATCTGTGCGCTGCAGGCGGCCATGGACGGCTTTGCCGTGCAAACGCTGGAAGACGTGGTCAAGGACGCCGATATTTTCGTCACCGCCACCGGCAACAAGGATGTGATCACGGTTGATCACATGAAGCAGATGAAGGACATGGCGATTGTCTGCAACATCGGCCATTTCGATAACGAGATTCAGGTTGCCGAACTGCGCAACTTCAAGTCGACCAACATCAAGCCGCAGGTCGACATGATCCATATGCCGAGTGGCGCGCGCGTCATCCTTTTGTCGCAGGGCCGCCTGGTGAATCTCGGCAATGCCACCGGCCACCCGAGCTTCGTCATGTCGGCGTCCTTCACCAACCAGACGCTGGCCCAGATCGAGCTTTTCACCAATGCCAAGACGGGCAAGTACCAGAACGAAGTCTACGTGCTGCCCAAGCACCTCGACGAGAAGGTGGCCCGCCTGCATCTCGCCAAGCTCGGCGTCAAGCTGACGACGCTGAAGGACGACCAAGCCGCCTATATCGGCGTCCCTCAGCAGGGTCCCTTCAAGCCGGACTACTATCGCTACTGATGAAGGATTCCGGTCCGACTCGTCTTTGGCTATACCTTCTCCGGGGCGGGTGCGCGCTGATTCGGGCGCCGTCCGGAAATTGTGACCGGAGAAGACATGGGCGCCGGCTTCGGCAACACCATCGCGGGCGATCCGATCATGGTGGCGGTGATCATTGCCGCCCTGGCGGTCGTCGGCTGGGCGCTCTATGCCATCCGCCGCATGGCCAGGGACGACTGGGCGGCGCGCCGCCGCATCGCCGAGCTGGAGCTCCGCCTGAATGAGGCCGAGGTGGCGATTGCCGCCGAAGCCCATGTGCTGGTCATCTGGCAGGGCAAGGACAGCGTTCCGGGCCGCACCATCGGCAGCATGCGCGGTGCCGCCCAGGTGCCCGAGGATGTGGCCGCACTGCTTGATTTCGGCAACTGGCTGGATCGCGATTCCGCCGTCGCCCTGACGCTGGCGGTTTCCGAATTGCGCCTGACCGGCACGGCCTTCAACATCGGCGTGCGCACGCTGGCTGGCGAATTGCTCGAGGCCGATGGCCGCACGGCGGGCGGTTTGGGCACGCTGCGCTTCAGGCCTCTGGCAGGTGAGCGCCGCGATATCACGGCACTGGCCAACGACGCCCACAAGCTTGGCAAGCAGGTCGAGCGCCTGAGCGCGGTTCTCGATGCGGCACCGCTTCCGGTGTGGCTGCGCGACGCAATGGGCAAACTCGCCTGGGTCAATCAAGCCTATGTGGCGGCTGTCGAAGCGCCCGACAGCGGATCAGCCATCAAGGGCGGGCTGGAGATCGCCAGCGATGCCAGGATGGACCGCTCCGGCGCCAATCCGAAAACCGGTTTTGTCGGCCGCGTCCATGCCATCATCGGCGGCGCCATGCGGGCGCTCAACATCTACGAGACGGCATTGGCCGACGGCAAAGCAGGCTTTGCCATCGACATGACAGCGCTCGAAGTGGCGGAAAAGGAACTCGACCGCCACATCAAGGCCCATGCCTCGACCCTCAACAGGCTCGATACGGCGATTGCCATCTTCGGCCCCGACCAGCGCATACGCTTCCACAACGCCGCCTACGCCGCCCTGTGGCCCGTTGACGCTGCCTGGCTCGACACCAGGCCCACCGACGGTGAAGTCCTCGACCGGCTGCGCGCCCAGCGCTGCATCCCGGAACAGGCCAATTACCGCGAATGGCGCAACAAGCAGCTGGCCGCCTATACCACCATCGAACCGCGCGAGGACTGGTGGTATCTCCCCGATGGGCGCTCGGTGCATGTCATCTGCGAACAGCATCCTTTCGGCGGCGTTACTTATCTTTATGAGGATGCCACCAAGGTAATCCGGCTCGAAAGCCGCTACAATGAATTGATCGGCGTGCAGCGCGAGACCCTCGACAATCTCGATGAGGGTGTGGCGCTTTTCGGTTCGGATGGCCGCTTGAAGCTGTTCAATCCGGCCTTCGCGCGCTACTGGAATTTCGATCTGGCCTTCCTCGAGAAGGAACCTCATATCGAACGCCTGGCCGAGCATAGCCGGCGCATCGCTTCCGAGGCATCGGCCTGGGACGAGGTCAAGTTTGGTGTCACCCGTCTCGATGTCGAGCGCAAGCCCATCAATGGCAAGCTCATCGCCAATGACCGCATCCTGCAATATACCGCCGTGCCCTTGCCCGACGGCAATACGCTGCTGACCTTCGCCGATGTTTCCGATTCAGCACGCATCGAGCGCGCCCTGCGTGACCGCGCCGATGCCCTGGAAGCCGCCGACCGTTTGAAGAACATGTTCCTCTCCAATGTCTCCTATGAAGTCCGCACGCCGCTGACCAGCGTCGTCGGCTTTGCCGAGGGCCTGCAGATGGGACTGGCCGGGCCACTCAATCCCAAGCAACAGGAATATGTCCACGACATCCGCCGTTCGTCGGAGGACCTGAAGACCATCATCGACGCCATCATCGATCTGACCGCCATCGATGCCGGTGCCATGGAGCTGCGCCTCGAACGCATCGACATTACCGGGATGCTGCAGGCGGTTTCCGAAAAGCTGGCGCCCGCCATCGACCGCCGCGACCTGACACTCAATGTCGAAGTGGCAGCCGACATCAGTTACTTCGTGGCTGATGCCCAACGCGTCGAACAGATCCTCACCAATCTTCTGTCCAACGCCGTCGGCTTCTCGGCGGCGGGCGGCACCATCCGCATGGGCTCGCGGCTGAACGGCAACAACGTGCAGTTCTGGGTGTCGGACAGCGGCCGCGGCATTGATCCCGATTTCCAGAAGCGCGTTTTCGACCGCTTCCAGTCGCGCCCGGTTCCCGGCGGCCACCGCGGCCCCGGCCTCGGCCTGTCGATCGTCAAGAGCTTCGTCGAATTGCACGAGGGCCAGGTGACACTTCTGTCCAAGGTCAATCAGGGCACCACCGTCCTGTGCAGCTTCCCGGTCGAGGGTCCGCGCAACCAGCAGGGTTCGCCATTTCCCATTTCTGAACCGCGCAAGATGGCCTGATGCCATGGGTGTTCCCTCGACCATAGTTTTCCAGTCCGCCGAGGCGCTTGCCGGTTTTGCAGCCAAGTTGTCGCTCTTTGCGCGGCCCGGAATGGCGATCTTTCTGAAAGGCGATTTGGGTGCCGGAAAATCGACGCTGGCGCGGGCCTTCATCCAGGCACTGGCTCCAGCCGGTCTGGACCTTGATGTTCCGAGCCCGACTTTCGCGCTG
>JBKJQD010000318.1:0-3329 GCA_046594125.1 Aestuariivirga sp. | reverse complement strand
CTTGATATTGTGTGCGAGATTGGGCGCGCGATTGCCTGGTAAAATCACCATACCGGAGCAGATAGCGGCAAACAAAGTGCCGTATTATAAGGCGCTTGAGGATGCGGATTCTTACTTTAAGGTCGGCAAGAAAATAAATGTTGCAGCAATGGAGGCGATGCTCGATGCGCAACTTGCCTCACAATTGTTGAGTGTTCACGAAGATGCGACTGGGCAGAACCATGATCGCGCGGCCATAGCGACGATTCCGTCTGATATTTCTGAGACGGTAGCCACGGTCGACGAGAAGGAGAATACGATCACTTGGCTTGTTCGGCTCATTGAAGATCACCCGGTAATAGCCGGCGGTATTATATTGATCATAGTGACCGTGCTTGGCACTTGGCTAAGTAAGTCTTAATTGCAAGCAGTTGTGGTGGTTGATTGAGCCGACCTTCGTTTTGCTGATTTTCCAACAACTTTGGAAGCGACGGTGCAGGGAAAGATCGATACGCTGGAAGGCCTCAAGGAAAACGTCATCGTCGGCCGTCTCATTCCGGCAGGCACCGGCGGCATGCTGTCACGCCTCAAGCAGGTGGCCGACAAGCGCGACACGCTGATCCTCGAGGAACAGGCGAGGGCGGCGGTGCTGCCGGCGGCGGAGTAGTCTTTCCTTACGGCGAATTTCAGACCCGGCGGCGCAATCCGCCGGGTTTTTCTTTGTTGGATAGGGGATGGATCGTAAGCCAGCAGCGCCAAAGGCCGCGGTCCAACTCCAGAAGAGCCGCGGCCTTTGACTCCGCTGGGCTACATCAGCCGCTGCGGGCGGTGACTGGCCGGGCGGCTCAGGTCTGGTTCGATCAGGCCGATCATGGCGCCGGTGGTATCGGACACCAGGGAAAGCTTGCCGACACCGGGGACGGGGACTGCTTGCCGCATGATTTCGCCGCCGGCGTCCTCGGCCTCACTCTCGGCGGCGCCGATGTCGCTGACCGCCATATAGGTCATCCAATGGGAGGGGATGCCGTCGAAATGCGGCGCTGTCAATTCGAAGATGCCGCCCATGGCGCGGCCGTCCTTGCGGGCAATCCAGTAGCCAGCGCCATCGGGCAGGGGCGTTTCCTCGAATTCCCAGCCCAGTGTCCGACCATAAAAGTCGAGGGCCTGTTGCGGTTCCCAAGTGTTGAGTTCATGCCACCATGACCGGAACGGCGGTATTGTCATCATGCGATTCTCCCTCTCGATTGAAAAAACAGAGCAAATCGTCGCCGCCCGACTCGTAGGGTTAACCCTCAGCGGGGCGATGATGTGGCGAGAATCGGACGAATTGTGGCGGTGGCCTGATATTCGTTGCGCAGTGCAGCATTGTTTCCCTGTAAAGCGCCGGAATGGCCCTCAACCCCCGTCAATGCGCCGCGAAATTCCGCAATTGAGGGGTTGACGGCAGCGGTGGCCGAAGGTAGAACCCGGCACGCTTTCAAGCGGCAGGCAGTCGGGACTTCGCGTTCCGAAACGCTGACAAGAAAGCAAAACGGCATATCTGAGGTCAAGACCCCATAGCCCTGCCGGCTGTATGGTCCTCTGGTTTTGGAGCACTGCGAGATCCCGAGCCCGGGTTTCGCGAGTGTCCATTCGTTATGCGTGAACAGGGTTCGAACCGAATCGCTAAGGTAGAGACAAGGCCCAATGCCGACGATCAACCAGCTCATCCGCAAGCCCCGCCGGGCTCCGACTTATCGGAACAAGGTCCCGGCGATGCAGGCTTGCCCGCAGAAGCGCGGCGTTTGCACGCGCGTCTACACCACCACGCCCAAGAAGCCGAACTCGGCGCTCCGCAAGGTCGCCAAGGTCCGCCTCACCAACGGCTTTGAAGTGGTGAGCTACATTCCGGGCGAAGGCCATAACCTTCAGGAACACTCGGTGGTCATGATCCGCGGCGGCCGCGTGAAAGACCTTCCGGGTGTGCGTTATCACATCATCCGCGGCGTGCTCGATACCCAGGGTATCGTCAAGCGCCGCCAGCGCCGGTCGAAATACGGCGCCAAGCGTCCGAAATAAGAGCGGAGATCAGTCATGTCACGTCGTCACCGCGCCGAAAAGCGTCAGATCAATCCGGACCCGAAGTTCGGCGATCTGGTGGTTTCCAAATTCATGAACAACCTGATGTACGACGGCAAGAAGTCCGCCGCCGAGGGTATCGTCTACGGCGCCATGGACAAGATCCAGGCCAAGTCGAAGCAGGACCCGGTCCAGGTGTTCCACGAGGCCCTCAACAACGTGGCGCCCGCCATCGAAGTGCGCTCGCGGCGCGTCGGCGGTGCCACCTATCAGGTGCCCGTCGAAGTCCGCACCGAGCGCCGTCAGGCTCTGGCCATCCGCTGGATCATCATCGCGGCGCGCAATCGCAACGAAACCACCATGGTGGACCGTCTGTCGGGCGAGCTGCTCGACGCCGCCAACAACCGCGGCACCGCGGTGAAGAAGCGCGAAGACACCCACAAGATGGCAGAGGCCAATCGCGCCTTCTCCCATTACCGCTGGTAAAAGTTACAGGAACACGAAATTATGGCCCGCGCCCACGCCATCGAGGACTATCGCAACTTCGGCATCATGGCTCACATTGATGCTGGAAAAACCACGACCACCGAGCGCATCCTCTATTATACCGGCAAGAGCCACAAGATGGGCGAAGTGCACGACGGCGCTGCCACCATGGATTTCATGGAGCAGGAGCAAGAGCGCGGCATTACCATCACCTCGGCTGCCACTACTGCCTACTGGCAGGGCAAGCGCATGAACATCATCGACACGCCGGGCCACGTCGACTTCACCATCGAAGTCGAGCGCAGCTTGCGGGTGCTTGACGGTGCCGTCTGCGTGCTCGACTCGAACCAGGGTGTTGAACCCCAGACCGAGACCGTGTGGCGCCAGGGCGACAAGTACAACGTGCCGCGCATCGTGTTCTGCAACAAGATGGACAAGACCGGTGCGAGCTTCGAGCAGTGCATCAAAGACATCAAGGAGCGTCTTGGTGCCAAGCCGGTGCCGATACAGTTGCCGATTGGTGCGGAAGCCGAATTCAAGGGCCTCATCGATCTCGTCCGCATGAAGGCGGTGATCTGGGAAAACGAGGCGCTTGGCGCCAATTACCATGACGAAGAAATTCCGGCTGAACTTTTGGCCTCTGCCGTGCAAGCCCGCGCCGAGATGGTGGAAGCCTGTGCCGAGCTCGACGAGCAGGCCACGGAAGACTTTCTGAACGGCAAGGAAATTTCGATCGAGACGATCAAGCGCTTGCTGCGCAAGGCCGTTCTCAACGGGGCCTTCTTCCCGGTGCTGTGCGGCTCGGC